>JALYGY010000020.1 GCA_030776865.1 Actinomycetota bacterium
ACGACGAAACAAAGGTGCTTCAGGTTACTTGATGGAGTCTTTGAGCGCGTTGCCGGCGGTGAACTTGGGCACCTTGGAGGCGGGAATGTTGATCTTCTGCTTGGTCTGCGGGTTGACCCCCTGCCGGGCTCCGCGCTTTTGCACGTAGAACTTGCCGAAGCCGGTGATCTGGACCTGGTCGCCCTTTTTGAGCTGCGACTCGACCACGTCGGTGAACGCGTCGAAGAACTTCTGGGCGTCGCTCTTTGACGCGTTCGTCTTGTCCGCAATCTCCTGGACGAGCTCTGTCTTGTTCATCGCCTATCTGCCTCCCTTTTCCGCTTGCACTCCTCTCCCCCCAAACACATCCGAGGACTATAGCAAAGACGACGCGGCGCCTCAATCCCCGTTAGGTACCCGCAGATCTTCTATCCTAAGCAGGGCCTCAAAGGGGAACCTCTCGAGGCGCCCCTCAGGAACCTCCCGCCGGTCGAGCACCGCTACGATCGTTACCACCTCCGCCCCCACCTCCACGAGGCTCCTGGCGGCCTGCACGGCCTGCCTCCCCGTAGTCACCACGTCCTCGATCAGGGCCACCCGCTCGCCGCGCTCGAGGTTCCCCTCGATACCCTGCCCGGTCCCGTATCCCTTGGCGGACTTGCGAACAATGACGTAAGGAAGCCCGGTAACGAGCGCCGTAGCCACCACCAGGGGAACCGCCCCCAGCTCGACGCCGGCCAGCCGCTCGACGCCAGCGGGGAGCTCCCTTGCGAGGGCCGCCGCCACGTCGCTCAGGAGGTCCGGCTCGGTGGAGAAGAGGTACTTGTCCACGTAGAAGCTGCTGCGTTGCCCGCTGGAGAGGACAAAGTCGCCCTCGAGCAGCGCCGCCTCCCTTATGCGGGAGGCGAGGTCAGGGCCCACCGGCCTCCCGTTCCTGCCGCTCGATCTCGGTAAGGGCCTCATCAAAGGGAGCGAGGTCCAACCCGTCAATGATCGCGCCGATCTCGCGGGACTCGTCCGCGCCGGCGTCGAGGCTGGCCTCTATACGCGCGTTGATCTCCCTCAACAACTCCACGGCCCGGTTTAGCGTCCCGACCAGCTCCCCGTCGGGCACACCGCCCAAGGAGTCGGCGAGCCTCTCGAGCTCCCCTACCTTCTCCTCGAGCTCCCCGAGATCCGGCGTCCCTTTGTGATCCTCCATAGGCTCCGGACTATACATCACAACCCACTTCGGGTTCGGCCCCGTTCACTGCGGCCAACACGGTCCTGGCGGGTGCGCGATCCATCTATCCGCCTGTCCCTATCGCGAGATAGAGGTCGCCACCGAGAGTTTGGCACCAAACCAAACACCTACTTCGTCACCCGGTCTATGGCCTTTATGAGGTCCTTTATCATCTCTTCGGAGGCGCCCTCCTGTTCGGCGCGTTCCTCCACAAAGTCCTTCAGTAGCACCGTGTTTATCCGGCGGATAGCCGAGAAGATCGCGTTGGTCTGCTGAACGATGTCCGCATAGGTGACGTCCCCCTCCTCGACCATCTTCGCGACCCCTCGCACGTGCCCCTCAACGCTCTTGAGGCGGCGGATCACCTCGCTCTTGTTCTCTCTTTGCAAGCTACCTCTCCCCCTTACCGAGTTCATGCAGAAGCTCGCCCACCACGGTGGCGTCGTGGAAGGGCACGTCCGCGGCAGGCAGGTGCTGGACCCTCTCGTGTCCCTTGCCCGCCACGACCACGACGTCCCCCTCGCGCGCCGCCGAGAGAGCGCGCCGGATCGCCTCCCGCCTGTCGAGCCATACCTCGGCTCCTCCGTTCGCGGCGCCGGAGACTACCTCCCTGGCTATCTTGGCCGGGTCTTCCGAGTAGGCGTCGTCGGTCGTGACGATGCTGAGATCCGCCAGACGGGCAGCCACCTGACCCATCAGCGGGCGCTTCGCCCCGTCCCTCTCCCCCGCCGCCCCGAACACGCAGATCACACGCCCCCCGGGGGATCCGTGGGCGCGCGCCAGCCCCCTGGCGACCTCGAGGACCGCCTCGAGCCCCACGTCGGTGTGGGCGTAGTCTACGATGACCTCGAACCCGCTCTCTCTGGCCGTCGCCACCCGCTCGAAGCGACCCGGCACCTGCTCCATCCCCTGCACGGCCCCGGCCACCGCGCTCCCCTCGACGCCCGCCTCCAGCGCGAGAGAGGCCGCCCCGGCGACGTTGAGCACGTTGTACGGTCCGAGCAGCGGGGTCTGCAACCTCAGCGGGCCGCCCTGGTGGTGGAGGATGAAGGTCGTCCCTTTCCTCCTCACCTCGACTTCCGCTACGCGGTAGTCCGCGTCCGCGGTCCCGCCGAAGGTCCTGACGCCCGCGACCTCCTCGCGGAGGCGCCGCCCCCAGGCGTCCTCGGCATTGGCGAGCTTCGGCCCTACGGTCAGGTAGAAGAGTTTACGCTTGGCCGCGTAGTACTCTTCCATCGAGCCGTGCAGGTCGAGGTGGTCGCGGGTGAGGTTCGTAAAGAGGGCGCCCGCAAAGCGCGTCCCTGCGACGCGCCTGAGGGCGATTCCGTGCGAGGAGACCTCCATGACCACCCTCCGCACCCCTTTCTCGAGCATCCCGGCGAGCATCCTCTGCACCTCCGTAGCCTCCGGGGTGGTGCGAACCGCCGCGGAGCGTTCCCCGGCGGAGATCAGCTCCGCGGTGCTCATGAGCCCACACGTCCTTGCGCCGTAGGCGCCGGCGAGGATGGAGTAGAGCGCGTAAGCGGTGGTGGTCTTGCCGTTCGTGCCGGTCACCCCGTAGACCTCCAGGCTCCTCGAGGGGTCCCCCGAGACGGCGCGGGCGAGGGCGGCCAAAGAGTAGCGGGCGTCAGGCACGACGGCGGTGGGCGTCTCGGGGATCTCGCGCTCGGCCACGACGAGCGCGGCCCCCCGGCGCAGCGCCTCGGGCGCGAATTCGGCGCCGTCGCGCTTAAAGCCCGGGATCGCGACGAACGCGAAGCCGGGCTCCACGAGGCGTGAGTCGTGCGCCACCCCCGTCACCCCCCGTACGCCGGGCGGGATCTCCGTGCCGAGAACCCGCGCGAGCTCTGCCCGGTCCATGTTCACGCCCCGTAGTGTAGCAAGAGCGTCCCGCAGGGAGGCCGCGCGCCGAAACGGCTTCGAAACGATCCCGAAACAGCGCCGAAATATGATACGAGGCGCCGGATGCCCCCAAAAAGTCGGAAAAAACACATCAAATAGACCGGAACCACCATGACTACCCACATACGGTGTGCTACCCTACGCGCGTCAATCTTGCAGGAATTTCACAAACGCGCCTTTGCGCGTCTAGCGGGAAGCTGTGGCGACCTACGTTCAGGAGAGGGGATAGATGGCGACCGAGAACTCCATGATGCTGACGGAGCGCACTGACGAGCTCTTGAATCGTGGGCGAAGTCAGGGCTTCCTCAGTACGGAGGAGGTAGCCGACCTGATGCAGGAGGGGGAACTCTCGGCGGCCGAGGTCGAGGAGTTCTACGCAACGCTGGAGGAAGAGGAGATAACCGTCGTAGAGGTCGAGGCGCCTGCCCCGGCCGCCGTTCAGGTCTCCGAGGCTCCGGCGGTCCAGATCGCCCACGCCGTCGCCACCGGCGACTCCATCCGGATGTACCTCGCGGAGATAGGTCGGGTGCGGCTCCTCACCCACGCCGACGAGATAAGGTTGGCCAAGGGCATCGCCCGGGGTGACAAGCGCTGCAAGGACAGGCTCGTCGAGGCGAACTTGCGGCTCGTCGTCTCCATCGCCAAGAAGTACCGCAACCGCGGGGTGTCGTTTCTGGACCTGATACAGGAGGGGAACCTCGGCCTTATCAGGGCTGCAGAGAAGTTCGACTACCGCAAGGGCTACAAGTTCTCGACCTATGCCACCTGGTGGATAAGGCAGGCCATAACGCGGGCGATAGCCGACAAGGGACGCACGATCCGCATCCCTGTCCACATGGTCGAGAAGGTCAACAAGTTCCACCGCACCCACCGACGCATGATCCAGACCCTAGGGCGCGAGCCTTCGGACGAGGAGATCGCCCGCGAGCTCAGGATGCCGGTCGAGGAGATCGTGAGGCTCCAGGAGATCAGCCAGCGGTCCGTAAGCCTCGAGACCCCGGTCGGCGACGACGACTCCTCGGAGCTCGGCGACTTCCTCGAGGACGGGGCCTCCGCGACCCCCACCGACGTCGTCTCCGAGTCTCTGTTAAAGCTGCACCTGCGGGAGGCCCTCGACGAGTTGCCCGAGAGGGAGCGCCAGATCATCGAGCTACGTTTTGGCATGAAGGACGACAGGCCCCGCACGCTGGAGGAGGTCGGGCGCGAGTTCGACATCACGCGCGAGCGGGTGCGCCAGATCCAGATGAAGACCCTGATCCTCCTCCGCGAGCAGCGCCGCACCCAGAACCTGCGTGAGTACCTCCGCTAGGAGCGACCCCGAAACGACCCACGAGTTTGTCTGCGGCCTGGCACGCAGGGCCGGAGAGCTACAGCTCTCGCGCTACAGAAACCCTGGCAGGGTAAGGGAGAAGGCCCCCAAGGACCTCGTCACCGAGGTGGACCTTCTCTGCGAGGATCTGATGGTGAACGCCATCAGGGAGCGCTACCCAGAAGATGCGATCCTCTCCGAGGAGCGGGGCGGGGAGATCTCTCGTGCGGGGCGCACCTGGCTCCTTGACCCCGTGGACGGTACGGCGAACTACGCGCGCGGCAATCCCCTGTTCTGTGCGTGCGTCTCGGTCATGGAGGGGGACACCGTCACCCACGCTGCCGTTGCCGCACCCCGGATCGGCGACCTCTACCACGCCGCTCTGGGGAGCGGGGCCTACCTGGACTCATCCGAAGGGCGCTTTCCCCTGCGCGTGAGCGGCACCGAGAGGCTCGAGTATGCCTTTTTCGGGGCCGACCTCGCGTTCTCCAGCGGAGAGGCCGGGGTACAGAGGGTTCTCTCGGCCTCCTGGCAGTTCCGCGGTTTGGGCAGCGCGGGCGTGCGTGGAGCCTGGCTTGCTGCGGGGTACCTCGACATCTCCATCGGAACCCGCACCACGGCCTGGGACTACGCCCCGACGGTCCTCCTCGTCTCCGAGGCCGGCGGCCGGGCCACCGACCTCTCCGGCGGGCCGTGGACCCAAGCCTCCGACGGTCTCGTGGCTACCAACGGCCGCTTGCACGCGGAGGTACTCGAGATCCTGGGCGGCTAGGGGGTACCCCTTCGCTGGGGAGGGCCGTTACGGGCGGGTGCTTCCCTACGGGGCTCGATGCCGCTGGGCGCGGCCCGCGGTGGAGGTGGTAAGGTGGGCCGAAGCGCGGGCTGCGGCTCTGCAGCGGGTTCGCGGTAGGGGTTATCCTCCGAGCCGGTGTCTTCGGTCTCGGAGCCGGTGGTTTCGGTGGTTTCGTCGGTGTCCTCGGTCGTCTTCTCCGGTTTAACGTACGCCCGGCCGTCCGTCTTGACCTCGAGATCCAGGTACGGGCTCGGCACATCGAACTGTTGTTCGGGGAACATTCGCACGGCGTCCTGCATATACAGGGACCAGATGTCCAGCGGGTAGTTCTCGCCGTTGATCTCCGGGAGACCGTTTATGTTGACCATGGGGCGGCGCTCGTCCGGATAGCCAACCCAGACGCTCGTCGTGAGCTGCGGTATGAAGCCGACAAACCAGGCGTCCACGAAGTTGTTCGTCGTGCCGGTCTTGCCCGCCGAGGGGCGGCCGATCTCCGCATCGAGGTCGTGGTAATAGCTGGCGGTGCCCTCTGTGATCACGCCGCGCAGCGCCTGGGTGACCACGGCCGCCTCGTCCCCGGTTAGGGCTCTCTCCTCCTTGAGGCGGTGCTGCTCGATCACGATCTCGTCGCCGTTTTCTTCCTTGGTCACCTTCTGGACCAGGTAGGGATCCATGTGAACGCCCGCGTTGGGTAAGGTCGAGTAGGCGGAGGCCATCTCCAGCGGCGTCACGCCCTCTCCGAGCCCCCCGATCGCGGTCGACGGGTACGCCTCGACCTCGCTAACGATTCCCATCTCATGGGCCTTCTTTACGACGTTCTCCAAGCCGACATCTAGGGCCAGCTGCACGAAGACGGTGTTGTCCGACTCGGCGATCGCCCTCTCGAGCGTGATCGGGCCGCGCTCGATAAAGTCGTAGTTGTCTACCACGTAGTCTCTCTCGTAGAGGCCCATGTCCACCTCGAGGTGTCTTGATACGTACATCGTCTCGAGGGAGTATCCCTGCTCTACCGCCTCGGAGAGGACGAAGGGCTTGAATGCGCTGCCGGCCTGGCGGTGGGCCTGGGTGGCGAGGTTGAACTTGACCTGATCGAAATCCGAGCCGCCGACCATCGCCCTGACCGCCCCCGTCGCCGGGTCTACCGAGACAAGGGCGGCCGAGGGGTCGCCCGCCTCGGGGTTTACGATGCTATCCACCGCGGTGTTCGCGAGCTCCTGGAGGTCGGGTTCGAGGGTCGTGTGGACCTCGAGCCCCCCCTCGTAGACCATCTCGTCGCCGTACTCCTCGGCCAGCTCCCTGCGGACCGCGTTGAGAAAGTACTCGTTGTCGTTCTCGTGCTCGACCCGTCCCCGGCTGAGGACCAGATCCGCCTTCACCGCCTCGTCATGCTCTTCTTTGGTTATGTAGCCGTACTCGAACATCCGGTCGAGGACCACGTTGCGCCGCTTTTTCGCGGTCTGGGGGTCGATAAACGGGTCGTAGACGCCGGGGAGCTGGATGATCCCGGCCAGCAGCGCCGACTCGGGGAGCGTGAGGTTCTCGGCCTTCTTGTTGAAGTAGGTTCTGGCGGCGGCCTCGGCGCCGTAGGCGTTCGCGCCGAAGTAGACGGTGTTGAGGTACTGCTCCAGGATCTCCGCTTTGGAGTGCTCCTCCTCGTACTGCCAGGCGAGCGAGGCCTCTGCGAACTTGCGCTCGAAGCTCGGGATCATGCGCTCCTCTTGCGCTATGTAGGTGTTCTTTATGAGCTGCTGGGTTATGGTCGAGCCGCCCTCCTGGATGGAGAGGCTCTGTACGTTCTCCACGGCGGCGCGGGCTATGGCCTCGAAGTCGAGGCCCCGGTGCTCGTAGAAGCGGTGATCCTCGATGGCGACCACCGCGTCTTGCAGGGTGGGATCTATCTCGCCTAAAGAGACCATGTAGCGATTCTGGACGCCGTAGAGCTCGTCCACGACGTTGCCGCCGGAGTCGTACACTACGGAGGTCTGCGCCAGCTCCGTGGAGCGGTAATCGCCCAGCTCCGGCAGGTCCTCGGCGAGCGCCGTGTAGGTATGGGCGAAGCTGGCGAAGAGGAGGACGACCGCGAGGATCGCCGCAAAGCACAACAGAAGGAAGGCGTTGCGCACTACCGGCAAGAACCTGCTCTTCCTGCCGCGTGACCGGCGGCGCCGCCGGCTCAACCTGACCAGGCTTCCGTTCTGCATAAAGCGGATATTATACAGGGCGAACCTATCAAACCCTCGAAGGAGGCACACATCGTCGGTGGCATTAGCCTCGCCCGCGAGTCGTTCCCGGCCCTCGCCGCTAACGACTACGTCTACCTGAACTCCGGCGGCAGCGGCCCGCCCCCCTACGCCGTGATCGAGGCGATGCGGGCCGCCGACGACCTCTGCTCCGGTCCGGCCTACCTTGAGGGCGTGGGCTTCTACGCCCGACAGGCCGAGGTAGCCACGCGCGCCCGCGAGGCCGCGGCCCACCTTATCGGGGCCGCCCCTGAAGACGTCGCCCTGACCCAGAACACCACCCACGGCATGAACCTCGGCGTCGCCTCGATAGACTGGCAAGGGGGCGACGAGGTCGTCTCGACGACGACCGAACACCCCGGCTGCCTCGCGCCGCTCCACGCTCTCGAGAGGCGCTTCGGGGTGAGGGTGAACCAGATACCGCCCCCCGTAACGGCACAGAAGGTGGAAGCGGCCACGGGCCCGCGAACGCGCCTCGTCGCCCTCTCGCACGTGGACTGGACCAGCGGGGAGGTGTTGCCACTGGAGGAGATCTGTGCCCTAGCACGCGAACGGGGCGTAATGACCCTTATAGACGGCGCCCAATCGGTCGGCAACATCCCCGTGGACGTACCCTCGAGTGGCGCCGACATGTACGCTTTCACCGGCCACAAGTGGGTTCTTGGCCCGGAGGGCATGGGCGCCTTCTACGTCCGGCCCGGGTGCGACGTCCCCAGCACCAACGTCGGCTTTCTCTCCCTCCCCGACCCGTCCGCCTTCGACCCGAGCGGCCACTACGAGCTCAGGACGGACGCGCGACGCTTCGAAGCCTCGACGATGAGCCCGGTCCTGGCGGCGGGCTTCGCCGCGGCGGCGACGGCGGTCCACGAGCGGGGAGAGAGGGGCCTCGAGGGGATCCGGCACCGCGCCGACCTGCTCACAGGCCTGCTCTCTGGGCTTCCGCGCGTTACCCTCCGCTCGCCCCGGCCCGCAAGGTGCGGGCTCGTGAGCTTCGAGGTAGAAGGCGTGGCGGCGAAAGAGGTCGCGGAGCGCCTTCTGGAGAAGAGATTCGTCGTGCGCTACGTCCCGGAGCCCCGCCCCTACGTCCGGGCGAGCACGCACCTCTTCAACGCCGGAGAGGGGATCGAGGCCCTGGCGAAAGCCGTCGTGAGGTTGTAGCTCCTAACGATCGACCATCCCCAGGAGCAGGTCCACGGCGGTGTCGAGATCGGGGACGAGGTGGTCGGGCTCGGCGCAGCGCAATGTGTCTTCGGAGAAGGCGCCCCAGCTCAGGGCGACGCTCTTTACGCCGGCAGCCTTCGCGGCACCGACGTCGAAGGGGGAGTCACCGACGTAGGCGGCCTCTTCGGGGGGAATGTCACCGAGAGACGCCAATCCTTTGAGGAGTGGGGCCGGGTGGGGCTTGTGCTCGGTGGTGTCCTCCATGGTGATGAAGCGGTCTACGACCTCACCGAGCCCGGGGAACCTCTCGAGGGTCCTCTCTACGGAGAAGCGGCGTTTAGAGGTCACGACGGCTACTCGTACGCCGCCGGCGCTGAGCCTGGCGAGGCTTCTCTCGACGCCGGGGAACTCCCCGATCAGGAGGTCGTGGTGCTCCTCGTTGTGGAGCCGGTAGGACTCCAGAAGGGCCTCGGCGCGCTCGGCTTCGATAAGCTCCATCTGGCGCGGCAGGGGTTGGCCGACGTTAGCCATAAGGGTCTCGCGTGGGATCTCGCGCCCGAGGACCTCACCAGTGGCGTGGCGCATGGACTGGTAGATGAGTTCCGTCGTATCCACGAGCGTGCCGTCGAAGTCGAAGAGGGCGGCTCTGAGCACCGTTTATCTGAGGCCGTCCTCGAGGAGGTCTTCGACGCCCCAGGAACACAGCTCCTGCAGGCTGGCGTCGTCCGTGAGCTCGAGGTGGATGGGGGTGACGCTGATCTCGTCGTTCCCGACGGCGGCGAAATCGGTGCCCTCCTCGTCGTGGTGGCCCGGAGGGTTGTTGTAGATGTCATAGGCGACCTTCCCCGCCTCGTCGCGGACTTCGATCAGCTCGTCCTTGTAGAACCGGCGTCCCAACCTCGTCACCTGCGCGCCCCTGAGCCTCTCCTTGGGCACGTTTGGCGCGTTGACGTTGAGGATCCGACCCTGCGCCAGCCCCTTGAAGGCGATCTTCGCCAGCCGGGCGGTGAAGTCCGCGACCGGCTCGAAGTGCAGCCTCCCGTCGAGGGCCACGTCCTCCTCTACGGTCTCGTGCCACGGGCGGTCTATGCTCAGGGAGACCGCGATGCCAGGGACCCCGATCACGATCCCCTCCATCGCCCCCGCTACCGTCCCCGAGTAGGTTATGTCGTCGCCGAGGTTCTCGCCGTGGTTGATGCCGGAGACGACGATGTCCGGCTCGAAGTCCATGAGCCCCAGGGCGACGAGGCGCACGCAGTCAACCGGCGTACCCGTGCAGGCGTAGCCCACGACGCCGTCGGCCATCTCCCGCTCCTCGACGTGGAGCGCGGCACCGAAGGTGATGCTCCGCCCCACCCCGCTCCTGTTGCGGTCGGGGGCGACGGTCAGGACGTCCCCCATCTTCTCCAGGGCCTGCCGCGCCGCGAGCAGCCCCGGCGCATCTATTCCGTCGTCGTTGGTCAGTACTATGCGCATGTTCCCTGACTCCCCACTCTGGCCCAAAAAGCCGGCTCTGAAAAAGGGCTCGTGATTGTACCATCCCCGCGGCGACGACCCCCATCAAGACCCGTCTTATCTGCCCGGTGGGGCAGGCGAGTACGGGGCACCAAATACCTAACAAACACCTAACAGAAAGATATAGACAAAGCTGCATCTTTGCGTTAGCTTACCGGGGCTGTGACCGTGGGGCTCGACAAAGGAGTCTCTATGTTCGTAGACGCTGTAGAGTGGTTCGGGCATCGCTCCTACGACTACCGGCAGTTCTCCGACCTCGAGAGGTTGGGGCGCCGCAAGGACGAACTGGGGCTGACGGTCAGCGTGGTCCTGCCGTGCCGCAACGTCGCCGACACCGTAGGCGGGATCATAGACGAGATCCACGCCGTCAACGAGCGGGCCCCGCTGGTGGACCAGATCCTCGCCGTGGACGCGGATTCCGCGGACGGGACGGCCGAGGTAGCCGCCTCGAGGGGCGCCGAGGTGTACTCCGAGAACGAGCTGCTCGCCCACTACGGTGGGACGCACGGGAAGGGCGACGCCATGTGGCGCTCCCTCTCGGTCGCGCGGGGGGACCTGATCATGTTCATGGACGCCGACACCAAAGACTTCAAGCCCCAGCTCGTCTACGGCGTCCTCGGCCCCATCCTCCACATCCCGGGGGTGCGCTTCGTCAAGGCGGCCTACCGGCGACCGTTCAGGAGCCACGAGAGTGTCGAGGTGGACGGCGGAGGTCGAGTCACCGAGCTAACGGCCAAGCCGCTCTTCAACCTCTTCTACCCGGAGCTCTCTGGGTTCGTGCAGCCGCTCGCCGGGGAGTTCGTCGCGGACAGGGAGCTCTTCTGCTCCATCCCCTTTCTCACCGGCTACGCGGTGGAGACCGGGATCATGATCGACGTCCTCAAGCGCGTGGGCCTGAGCGCGATGGCCCAGGTGGACCTCGGCACCCGCCAGAACAGGCACCAACCCCTTAGGGACCTGAGTCGTATGTCCTACTCGGTCGTGCGGGCGGTAGCGAGACGCCTGAGACAAGAGGGACGCCTCAACCAGGCGAGGGACCCCAACCTGCCGGAGCAGCTCTTCCAGTTCTCCGACTACCTCCACGCGGTGGCGACCCCCGAGGGCCTCAAGCTGCAGGAGTACGTAGAGGAGCTCGTCGAGCGCCCCCCGATAGCCGACGTTCTCAGGGTCGGGTAACCGTGGCGGGGGTACATGATCTCGGAGGTTCGCCCGGCGGTCCCATAGACAAAGGCCAGCACGCGCTCGAGGACTGGGAGCGCCTGGCAGACGCCGTCACCATCGTCCTGGACAAAAAGGGTATAAAAACCACCGATGAGCACCGCCGGGCAATAGAGAGCCTGGACCCGGAACTCTACGGCAAGCTCGGCTACTACGAACGTTGGATCGCCGCGACGGAGACCTTGCTCGTCGAGAAGGGCATCCTCACGCGCGAGGAGATCGCGGCTAGGGCCGAAGAGCTCGGAGAGAGCTGGGGAGAAGGGTGAGACCGAGGTTCGAAGCGGGAGACCGCATCCGGGTACTCCCCGAAGACAGACCCGGCCACGTCCGCACCCCCGGCTACATCAGGGGCAAAAGGGGGCGGGTGCAATCAATGCTCGGCGAGTTCCGCAACCCCGAGTCTCTCGCCTACGGGGGTGCCGGCCTGCCGGAGCGCCCTCTCTACAAGGTCTCCTTCCGCCAGGCGGACCTCTGGGAAGATTATCCCGGCCCCACGGACGATGAGCTCTGCGCAGACATCTACGAGCACTGGCTCGAACCGATCCCGGAGGAAACCGCATGAGCGAGGCTCACCACGACCACACCCACGACGGCGTCAAGCCGGGCGCGGAGGCCGGCTTCTACGCGGGGCGCATCCGGGCCATAGAGGCGCTCCTGATCGAGAAGGGCGTGCTGAGTAGCGAGGACGTCCGTAGCCAGATCGAGTACATGGAGGCTCGCTCGCCCGCCAACGGCGCGCGCCTCGTGGCCCGAGCCTGGGTGGACCCCGAGTTCAAGGCGCGTCTCCTCTCCGATACCAAGGCCGCAGCGCGGGAGCTCGGCATAGACGCCTCCGGCCCCGTCGAGTTCGTCGTGGTCGAGAACACGCCCCGCGTGCACAACCTGATCGTTTGCACCCTTTGCTCCTGCTACCCACGAGCCATCCTGGGCCGCCCGCCCGACTGGTACAAGAGCTTCAACTACCGCTCGCGCGCGGTCAAAGAACCTCGCGCCGTCATGCGCGAGTTCGGGTTCGAGCCCCCGGGCGGCGTCGAGGTCC
>JALYGY010000021.1 GCA_030776865.1 Actinomycetota bacterium
CCCCTCGACGGAGGTGATCGGGGTCTGCGCGCAAGGGGCGCCGGCTATGGCCCTCTCGCTGCGAGAAGGCCTCATGAGAACTACGGAGAAGGTGGACACGATCGCCGACGGCATCGCGGTGCGCGTCCCCGTAAAGCAGGCTCTCTCTGACCTCTCCGGTGTGGTGGACGACGTCCTTCTGGTGGACGACGGGACCATGGTAAGGGCGATGCGCCTGCTCTTCTGGAAGATGGGGCTCGTGGTCGAGCCGGCAGGTGCAGCTGGAGTCGCCGCGCTCCTGGCCTACCGCGAGCGCTTCGCGGGGACGCTGGTGGCGACGCCGCTCTGTGGTGCCAACTTGACCGGGCAACAGGTCCGCCGGTGGCTGCTGGAGGACGCTCCCGGTGGCGGAGGGAGAAAGGACGGATCGTAAGGGGAGGCGATCTAACGATCGAGAGAACTCAATGCCCATAGATACCACTCTGATAGGCGCACTTCACGTCGAGTACCTCAAGAAACAGGACCTTGGCGACGATGAGCGCCCTCACCACACGCTCTTCCAGACCTCGACTATAGACGCGCTGTTGGAGGGCAAGTACGACGGCGACGTGAGCTTCGCCGAGCTCTCGAATCGAGGGGATTTCGGTCTGGGCACCCTTGAAGCGCTGGACGGCGAGATGATCGCCCTCGACGGCAGCTTCTATCAGGTGAAGGCGGACGGGCGGGCTTACGCCATCGACGAACGGGCGAGAACGCCATTCGCCGTCGTGACCTTCTTCGAGCCGAACCTATCCCGGACGCTCGCTACGCCGATGGACTTCGGGACATTCCGTGCTCGCCTGGATCAGCTCGTCGGCGGCGAGGCTTCGTGCTACGCCGTCCGGGTTGAGGGGCACTTCGATTACGTCAGGACGCGCAGCGTACCCCGCCAGCGCAGGCCCTACCCGCCCCTCGCAGAGGTCGTCAAACATCAGCCCACCTTCGAACTCCACGACATCCCCGGCAGCCTCGTCGGCTTCCGCTTCCCCCGCTACGCTCAGGGTCTGAACGTCGCTGGCTACCACTTCCACTTCATAACCGCGGACAGAAGCGCTGGCGGGCACGTCCTCGAGTTCCGGCTGACTCGGGGAGAGCTTCGCGTCGATAGCGAAGCCGATCTGCGACTGGAACTTCCCCCCAGCGTCGACCTGCCCGCACCAGATCCGACGGCGGCGAAAAGAAAGACGTTGGACCGCATCGAGGGGGAGTAGCGCACGACGGGTGACAGCTGGCCCGGGAGAACCTTGGCCCGTCGCTGGCCGGACGAGCCGGGCTACAGATCATCGGTGGCATAATTGACTCCATGGCAGAGAGCGAACCTTCAGCCAGGGAGCCGCTGGCCGTCTTCGACGTGGACGGCACCCTGTTCCGGCGAGGACTCCTACCGGCGCTGACCCGCCGGCTGGTGAGCGAGGGGGTCTTCCCCGAGCGGGTGCGGGAGGAACTGAGCCGGGACTACTACGCCTGGGTGGAACGCCGGGGTTCGTACGAGACTTACGACGAGCTGGTCATAGAGCTGTTCTTGCGGGAGCTCGAGGGTGTCCCCGTGGCAGAGCTCAGGCGATGCGCCACGGTAGAGGTCGAGGATCACGGCAGAAGATTGCACATGTACACGCGGGATATCTCTCGGCGGCTCGAGCAGGCCGGGTACCAACTCATAGCCATCTCCGGCTCACCGCAGGAGATCCTGAACCTCTTCCTGAAGCCTCTGGGTTTCGACCGGGTCTGGGGCACGGTCCTCGCCCAGGACGCCCGTGGACGCTACACCGGGGAGGTGCTCCAGGACCCCTTCAAGAACAAGCGGCGGGTGCTGGAGGAGTTCCTGGAGGATGCGGAGGTAGGCCTCGAGGGCTCGGTGGGGGTGGGGGACACCCTCTCCGATGTGGGATTTCTGGAGATGGTCCAGACCCCCATAGCCTTCAATCCGAACCGCAGCTTCTTCGAGGTGGCCCGCCAGAGGGGCTGGCCAATCGTGGTGGAACGAAAAGATGTGATCTACAACCTCCAGAAGCGCTTAGAGAATCCCGTGCTCGAGGAGAGCACCGTGTGGGTGGGATGATCCCTCGCCAGGCCGTCCCACGTCGCCTGGGAACGCGCTGTTGTACCCGTGCTACCATCCGTACAGAGACGGTGGCTCGCGGACTCAGAGGGAGGCTGGAGAACTATGAGACTCTATCAGGCCGAGTGGTGCCCCTTCTCCCACCGCGTCCGCGCCAAGCTTACCGAGCTCGGTATCGACTACGAGATAGTGAACGTTTCCGCCTCCACGCAGAAGCGAGAGGAACTGGAAGAGGTCGCCGGGACGAAGGCCATCCCGGTGCTGGTGGACGGGGAGAGGGTCATTACCGACTCGACCGAGGCTATCTCCCACCTGGATCAGAAGTACGCGTTGGACCCCGAGGGACTGAGGGTGCACCGGCGGGAACTCTCGCCCACCGTCTACGGCACCCTCCCGTTCGGCGTGAGCGAGGCCGCCCAGCGGCTGCGCGAGGAGCTGGAGGAGGTGGGCATCGAGGTGGTCGAGGCGCTGGATCTCTCCCCCTTCTTGGACAGAGAGGCGGCGTACAGGGTACTGATCGCCGTGGACCGCGAGTTCCTCCGCCTCGCCGCCGGGGCGAACCCCGGAGCCGCCGCGCTCGCTCTCCTCAAGATCTCCATCTACGAGGAGGACGGCCTCACCCGCGTTGACGCCATAGAGCCCGAAAAAGCGGCGGCCCAGATCCGGGACCCCGAGCTCAACGATCGCGGCCTCGAACTGCGCAAGCGCTTTATAAAGACGATAAAGACCCTCGAGCGCGCGGGCGCAAGGGCCGAGTAGCAGGAGAGTAAGGCCCACATGGGGATTCTTGCGCTCCGAACAGCCTGTTGAACAAGGCTCTTGCCTGCTCGGTTTCTTACCTCGTGAGGTGGGCGATGACGGTACGCCAGGACCCGAGCCCCTTCCCGGATCTCAGGCGTGGTACCCACGCGAGCCCGAAGGCGGCGGCGAGGGCGAGGAGCGCCGCCCCGGGAACGAGGAAAGCGGCCCAGAACCCTAATGCCGAGGCGAGCAGGCCTCCCCCCATCGGCCCCAGTGCGAAGCCCGTCGAGGTGGCCGAAGAGGCGACGCCAAAGACCGCTCCCTGCCGCTCGGGTGGCGCAGCTTCTTTTATCGCCAGGTTGGCCACGGGTATGGCGCACCCCACGAACAGGCTCGTCGCCAGGCGTAACGCCCACAGCTCCGGGACGCTCGTGACCAGAGCCTGGGGTATCGCGGCGAGCCCGGCCAGTGCCAGAGAGGCGGTCATCACCCGCCGGGTGCCGAACCTGCTCGCCAGCCTCCCCCCGAGCAACGAACCCAGGGACGCGACCAGGGCGCCGGTGCCTATGATCCAACCCGCCTGGGTGGCGACCCGGCTTGCGGCACCCGCCAGGGTATCGACGAAGCCCGGGAGGGCGACGGCGGCGCTCGTGATCGCCACGTGGACCGCGAACAGAGTGAGGAGACCAGGGAGCAGCAGCCGGTACGGGAGGTGCGATCCGGCGCCTTCTCTTTGTTCCGAGGCTTCGGCTTCGGACCCGTCTCGACGCGGCCTGTTCTCGGCGACGCCGAGCAGGACCATCGTCCCCGAGATGGCGAGCAGGGCCGAGGCCAAAAAGAAGGAAGTCCTGATGCCCGCCATGTCCGCGCTGATGCCACCAAGCGCAGGGCCAACCCCGGCGGCGACGAAAATGATCGTCTGTAGGGTCCCCAGCCTCCAGCCGGCCCGCTCGGGCGGCGTGGTGGAAGCTACGAGGGCGGTGGCCGCCGGAACCGTGCCGGTCAGCGTCCCCTGCAAGAGCCTTAGTCCGAGGAGCTGCCAGGGGGCGGAGACGAAACCCATCGACCCCACGACGACAGCAGCCGCCAAGGTGGCCCGCAGCAGCATGAGCTTGCGCCCCAGCCGGTCGGAGAGTCTGCCCCACAACGGGGCAACCAGGGCCATGGTCGCGCCCGACGCGCCGTTTATGATCCCCGCCCAGGCCGCGGCGTGCCCGGGGTCCTCCACGCCCAGCTGCTGGACGTAGAGGGGCATGAACGGCACCACGAACATGAAGGCCGTCGTAGCCAGTAGCTGGGAGGTCAGCAGCAAGCCGAACGACAGCCGGCCCATCGCCCCCGAACCGTCTCGGGCCTCCGCGGAGGCTACTCTCCCCTTAGTAGTCTGCAATATCTCCGTCGTCTTCCACTGTCGCCTGGGTTCTCTGCGTCAGAGTATGCACTGCACACATACATGTATACCGTAGCATCGTTCGGTGGCAGGACAAGGATCTATGGTGAAACCTCTAACCGTTGTTTACCCGGGCGAACCATGGCTTTTGCGGGAGGCGGTTTACCCTGCTTGTCCAGGCTCGCGAGTAGACATGGCGTGTGCTACTTACTCGTCCTAAACTGCCATCATTGCTCATTGCGGTGAGGGAAGGAGAGGGGTCATGTTGACCGGCCTGGTTGGAGGAGTGAGCCGGTGCGTCTGAGCGTCATCACCGACGAGATCTCCCAGGACCTCGAGTCCGCGCTCGGGGTCTGCGAAGATTCAGGGGTCGGAACGGTGGAACTGCGCGCCGTCGGCGGCGCTAACATCGTCTCACACGATCGTAGCAGCCTGGAGCGGATCAAGGCGACCCTGGAGGACAGGGGCTTCGACGTCTGCGCCATCTCCTCACCCTTTTTGAAGTGCCACCTCTACGGGGATGGGACTCCGCGAGGGGCGACGCACTTTGCAGCCCCGGCTTCCAGAGAAGAGCAGTGGGACGTCCTCGAACGCTCCTTGAGCGCCGCGCGGCTTCTTGGTGCACCGGTGGTGCGCGTCTTCTCCTTCTGGCGGGTTCCGGACCCCGCGAGCGTCCGCGGGGAGGTGGTGCGGGTGCTGGCCGAAGCCGTCGAGCGTGCGCAAGAGGCGGGTCTCGAGCTCGCGCTCGAAAACGAGCACGAGTGCAACGTCGGCACCGGAGCCGAAGCGCGCCTGATGCTGGATCTCATCCCTTCGCCTTCTTTCGGCCTGGTGTGGGATCCCGGCAACGAAGCGATGATGGGCTCCGAGCCCTTCCCGGGCGGCTACTCCTACGTCCGGGGCCGCGTGACCCACGTGCACCTCAAGGACGTGGACGACGAGGGCAACTGGACGAAGGTGGGGACGGGGATAATAGACTACCCTGGGCAGCTGCGCGCGCTGGCGGAGGACGGTTATGCGAGCGTACTCTCTCTGGAGACGCATTATGAGATCCCGGGCGGCGGGCTCGAAGGAGCGACGCGCGAATCCATCGCCGCGATCCGGGCCCTGTGCGAGCAAGCCGGCGTGGAACTGAGCTCTTGACTCTCTGGAGGGGGCCCGTGGAGACACTCGGTGTCGGCATCTCCGGCGCGGGGACGATCGGCGCCGTCCACGCGGAGGCTCTCGAGGAGCTCGAGGACGCCAGGCTGGTCGCGGTCGCCGCGGCGCGCGAGGTCACGGGGCGCAAGCTCGCGGAGGCGCACGGGGCCGAGTGGCACGCCGGGTACGAAGAGCTGCTTGCCAGGCCGGACGTGGACGTGGTCATATTGTGTACGCCCTCCGGTTTGCACCCGGAAGGGACCGTGGCGGCGGCCCACGCCGGCAAGCACGTGATCACGGAGAAGCCGATGGCCGTAACCCTCGAAGGCGCCGACCGGATGATCCGCGCCTGCAGGGAGGCGGGCGTTACCCTATCGGTCATCTTCCAGTACCGCTACAACCGCGACGCCTTGCGCCTCAAGCGCGCCGTCGAAGCCGGGCTGTTTGGCGAACCCGTGCTGGGGAACGCCTTCGTCCACTGGCACCGCACGCAGGCGTACTACGAGGAGAGCGGCGGCTGGCGCGGCACGTGGGCGCTCGACGGTGGCGGCGCCTTGATGAATCAGTCCATCCACGCCATAGATTTGCTCCAGTGGATACTCGGACCCGTGGAGAGCGTCTGCGGCTACGCCGACACCCTCGCGCACGACATAGAGGCCGAGGACACCGCCAGCGCTGCCCTGCGCTTCGCGAGCGGGGCTTTAGGCGTCATCCAGGGCACGACCTCCGCGCACGAATACGCGCCGCTCAGGATCGAGATAAGGGGCACCGAGGGTAGCGCCACCCTCGAAGGACCACGGCTGACGGCCTGGCAGCCGGGCCGTGAAGAGGAGGTCCTCTCCCCGCGCGATCTCGAATCCCTTCCCGAATCTCGAGGGGACGAACCCCTCGGGATCGCGCACCGGCGGCAGCTAAAGGAGATCTTCGCGGCGCTGCGCGAGGGCCAGGAGCCGCCCATCCCGGGCGAGGAGGCTCGCAAGCCCGTCGAGATCATTTTGGGGATCTACCAGTCCGCGGCCGGTGGAGAGCGCGTAACCTTCCCCCTGGAGCGCGAGGTGGGTCCGGCGCGCCGGCCGCCATAGAAGGGGCGACAGGAGGGTAGCGAGGGGCGATCCGGGACCTACCCCGCCCTCCTGCTGCGTCTCCCCATTCGGGGAAATGTCTCGGATGCCGACGCAGCCCTCGGAACCGGCATCCTGATTTCGGTCAGGGCCTCTCGCAGGTCGCCTATGCGCTCTACAAGGAAAGAGAATCCTCTCCTCCTGTCTTGCTCTACCCGGCCTTCCAGGAGGAATGCCCCCCGGTGGTGCAGGACGTCGCCGTACTTGACGTATACGGAGCGGAAGATCGTCGCTTGCAGGAGACCCTGCTCGTCCTCGATCAGCAGGAAGTAGACGGGATGGCCGCTCTTGGTCGGTGGACACTGGAGGATCTCGAAGAGGCCCGCCGCGCGCGTACGGGCGCCGTGCGGGAGGCCCCTGATCTCCTCGCTCGGAGAGACGCCGAGCTCTTCGAGTGCCGCGCGGTAGGGGGAGAGGGGATGGCGCGAGACATTGAGCCCGAGGGTCTCCCACTCCATGCGCTCCCTCCGGGTCTCCGTGGGGGGCAGGTAGGTGGCTCTGCCAGACTCTCTGGCCTCCCACCAGGAAGCAGGGTGGGGCATGGGGATCTCCGGTTGACGATCGTTCTTCTTGCGCTTCTTCGGAAGCTTCTGCGCCTCTTCGAGTAACCTGGTTCGGTCCGAAAGAGTGTCCAGGAACCCGCCCCCGATCAGGTTCTCCAGAGAGTCCTGCTCGACGTCGGTGCGCTGGTAGAGGTCGCCGGTCGAGGAGAAGGATCTCTTGCCGCGCTCCGAGATGATGGAGGAGATCGCCTTCTCCGAGATGCCTTTGCAGTACGAGAGCCCTACCCGCAGGGCCGCCCCTTCCTTCTCCACCGTAAAGCCTCTCCCCGAAAGGTGTACGTCGGGCCGGAGAACCTCGATCCCTACCCTCTTGGCCTCGTTGAGGAGCACCCTCGGAGAGTAGAAGCCCATCGGCTGGGAGTTCAAGAGGGCGCAGAAGAACTCCGCCGGGAAGTGAGTCCGCAAGTAGGCGCTGGCGTAGGAGAGGTGGGCGAAAGAGGCGGCGTGCGACTTCGGGAAGCCATACACGGAGAACCCCTCCACCCAAGAGAAGATCTCCCTCGCGGTCTCTTTGGGCACTCCACGCCCCACGGCCCGCCTCAGAAACTCCTTCCTGATGCCGTCCATGGCCCCGTAGCCCCTGTCTTTGGTCATCGCCCGGCGGATCAAATCCCCCTCGGCTAAAGTGAAACCGGCGACCCTGTGGGCGACCTCCAGGACCTGCTCCTGGTAGATCAGGATCCCGTAGGTCGGCCTCAGAACCTCGTCCAGTTCTTCGAGCGGGACGCAGTAGTCCTCCAGGCCGTTCCTCCTCATCACGTAGGGGGTGACGAGGTCGCCCCTGACCGGCCCGGGCCTGAAGAGGGAGATCTGGGCCACCAGGTCGGAGAACCTCCTCGGCTTCAGGTGGGTCGAGAGGTGCATCTGCCCCGGGCTCTCGAGCTGGAACATCCCGACGTTCTTCCCGCTCCTTATAAGCCGGTAGGTCTCCTTGTCGTGGGGGGGAGGGGAGAGGAGATCCAACTTCTCCCCCAACCTCCTGGAGTCCAGCTCCCCCGCCTTGCGCAAGGCCGTATGCATCCTCAAGCCCAGGAGGTCCAGCTTCGGCAAGCCCACGTACTCCAGGTCGTCCTTGTCGTACTGGCACCTGAGGAGCCCCTCTTTTCCCGAGGGCTCGAGGGGCACCAGTTCTGTCAGGTGGTGGGTCTCGTTGCCGAAGACGAGCCCGCCCAGGTGGGTCCCGGCCTGGTGGAGGCGCCCGGCGAGTCCCCAGGAGAGCTCCAACAACAGCCTGTGCCTCGCCCTGTTCTGCAGCGGGTGACCCCTCATTGCGGGCTCCCGCAACGCCTCCTCCCAGCCCCGAACCGGGTTGAGGAGCCTGTCCCGGTCGGTAAACCGGACGGGTACGTAGCGGGAGAGGAGATCCACCTCCTTCGGCGAGTGCCCCAGAGCCCTCGCCGCTACCCTCACCGCGCCCCTGAGCGACAGGGTGCCGGCTGTGGCCGCGACCGCTGCTCCGTAGCGCTCGTAGCGTCGGATGAGCTCGTCCCTCACTTCGTCCCTACTCTCCGAGCAGAGATCCAGGTCCACGTCCGGGGGATCCTTCCTGCCCTCGTGGAGGAACCTCTCGAAGAGAAGGCGGTTCTCAAAGGGCTCCGGTTGGGTCAGGCCCAGGCAGTAAGAGACCACGGAGTTGGCCGCGCTCCCCCGCCCAGTCGCAGGTATGCCCTTCTCTCTGGCGATCCGGACGGCCTCGTGGGCCACCAGGAAGTAGGGGGCGAACCCCAGGGCCTTTATGCAGGAGATCTCCCTCCTGAGCCTGCCGCGTACCTTTTTGTCCAACTCGCCGTACCTCTCTCTGGCCCCTTCGAGCGCCAGCCGGGTCAGCTCTCTCTCCGCCCCTTCGCCGCCCTCGATCCTGGCCGCGGGCATGTGGATGGACCCCGAGAGCGTGATCCTCCCGGCGCACCTCTTCGCCACCAGAGCCGTGTTCCTCAAGACCTCGGGGTAGTCCACAAAGAGCTTCTCCATCTTCTTCGGGGATTTGAGGTAGAGCTGATCCGTAGGCCGGTAACCGGGGCCGGGCAGACGGCTGAGGTTGGATGCGGCTACCACTACCTCGTGGAGGCGATGGTCTTCGGGTCCGAGGTACGCAACCTCGTTGGTCGCCAGGATAGGAATCCCCTGCTCCCGAGCGAAACCCGCCACCTTCGCGAGCCTCCTCCTGCTCCCGGCGGTCCGGTCGTCCGTGACCTCAACGAAGACGTTCCCGTCGCCAAAGGCCTCCGAGAGGCGAGCGAGGATCCTTCCGGCATCCAATGCCTTGTTGGAGAGCACGCGTCGGGGGATCAGCCCGAAGGGAACGGCCCCGGTCATGCAGATGAGGCCCGCGGCGTGTTCGAGCAGGAGGTCGAGGGGACAGAGCGGCCTGCGCCGGTCCTCGGAGCCGCAGCGGTAGGCGGTTATCAACCTGGAGAGGGATCTGTAGCCGTCCATGCTCTCCGCCAGTAGAACCAGGTGCCCACCTCCCTCCACCGTCACTTCCGCTCCCACGACGGGGAAGATGTCCGTCTCTTCGGCGGCCCTCAAGAACCTGGGGATGCCGTAGAGGCCGTCCCGGTCGGTGAGGGCGAGAGGGCCCATACCCATCCTCGCCGCAGCCTCCACGATCTCTTCCGGGGTGACCGTGCCGAACCCGTAGCTATGCCCACCCCGTACCTGGAGGTGGGCGAACCCCATCAGTCCACCACCCCTACCAGTAACCAACCCCCCGACTTTTCTCGGGCCAGATCCACGACGACGCCCCCGGAGAGGAGGACCCTGAAGACGAACCTGTCCTTGCACCGGTCCCTATCCCACCACTCTTTAACCTCCCTCCAGCGCTCGAGGATCTCCAGCACCCTCCTCCGAGAACACCCCCCGGTGCGGGGCCGCACGACCTCCGCCCGGCCATGGCTTATCCTCAAGTTCACCGGCTCCTCGGGGGCATGAGCCACCTCCCCGGCGCATCTCCCCAACTCCGATGCTCGCCTTAGCCACGGCGCCTCGAGGAGGTGTCCCATGACCGCCCTTCTGGAGGCGGCCGTGGGGAAGAGAGTCTCCTCGAAATCGGGTGGTCTCAAGGGGTAGCGGTGGATCTCCGAGACGCTCGTTGTGGGCACTGCTCCTCCTTTCCCTCGGAGGAGGAGCAGCTCCCAACTCCCGGGGTCGAGAAACCGTACCCCGCCCGGTATAATCTCCGGGTAAGGAAGCGCCTTCATCCTTTACTGAACCTCCGCAAGACCGCTCCTGGTTGGCGCCCGGTCGGTCTACAGGAGGCCCGGGATGGGGGCGCTCCTCCTTTTCGCTCCTTCCACTCTACATCAAACGATTATTTGATGTCTAGAGTAAACTGGGTTAAAGTTATCCTTGCACGACCTTTCAGGGGTGGATCATGGCCGGGCAGTTGTTCGAGAAGAGGTTGGAGATCCTCAGGTTCCTGGCGCGGCGAACGGTGGCCGTTGGCAGCATGCCGAGCATTCGGGAGATAGCCAGGGCGGTAGGCTTGAGGAGCGCCCAGACGGTCTACCATCACCTGAGCAGGCTCGCAGCGGATGGGTACATCGAGCGTTTGACCGACCGGCCCAGGACGCCGGTGTTGACGGAGAAGGGGTGGGAGGCCGTCGGACGAGCACCTTTGCTGGGAAGGGTAGCCGCGGGCCGCGGTCTCGAGGCCGTTGCGGTCGGGGAAGAGACCTACTCCCTGATCGCCGATCTCCTCGCCTCCCACACGGGGAGGAGGCGCTACGTGCTGCGGGTGGTGGGCCGCTCCATGACCGACGCCCGTATCGAGGAGGGGGATCTGCTCGTGGTCGAGGAGGATCCCTCCCCGCCCGACGGCTCGGTGGTCGTGGCTCTCTTGAAGAGCGGCGAGGAGGCGACGGTCAAGGTGCTGCGTAGGGAGAGGGACTTGGTGAGGCTCGAGGCCCGCAATGGCGACCACGAGGACGTGGTGGTCGACCCGGAGGACGTCGATATCCAGGGTAGGGTGCTTCACGTCATTCAGACGGTGGGCGGGGTGGGGCGTTTACCCTGATAGCAGGTAGTCGAGGTACTACGGGCGTGTTCGGGAAGTCACAGACTACAGCGGTGCAGGCAACTATGGTGTAGGGGTGGCCGTGCAACGACCGGACCACACGACCTCGTAAAGGGAGGAGAGGCCCGTTGGCGATCAGGACCGCACTGACGGAGACGTTCGGCTTGGAGTACCCGGTCGTTTCTGCCCCCATGGGCGCAGTTGCCGGGGGGCGTCTGGCCGCGGCGGTCTCCAACGCCGGGGCGTTGGGGCTTGTCGGCGGCGGTTACGGCGACCCCGACTGGATGCGCGCCGAGCTCTCCCTGGTCAGGGAGGGGACGGCGCGTCCCTGGGGGGTAGGCTTGATCACCTGGCACGCCACGCAGGAGGCCGTAGAGCTCGCCCTGAGCTACGAGCCACGTGTGTTCATGCTCTCCTTCGGAGATCCGGGTCCGTTTGTGCCCGCGATCAAGGATGCGGGTTGCGCTCTGATCTGCCAGGTGCAGAGCGTGGAGGACGGTCGCGCCGCGAAGGCGGCGGGCGCGGACATCGTCGTCGCGCAGGGGACCGAAGCCGGCGGGCACGGCGCGCAGCGGTCCACATTACCCCTGGTGCCCGCGGTGGTAGACGCCGTGGCGCCGACACCGGTGCTGGCCGCCGGCGGCATCGTCGACGGGCGCTCCCTGGCGGCGGCGCTGATGCTCGGCGCCAGGGGAGCGCTGATGGGGACCCGCTTCTACGCGGCCACCGAGGCTCTGGGCCACCAGAGGGCAAAGGAGCGCATCGTGGCCGCTAGAGGTGGAGACACCCGGCGAACGCGGGTCTTCGACATCGTGCGCGAGCACGCGTGGCCCGAGCCCTACACCGGCCGCGCCATACGCAACCTCTTCATGGAGCGCTGGGATGGGAGGGAGGACGACCTGACGGCGGCGCTGGACGAGGAGATCCCCGGGTTCCAGGCGGCGGTCAGGGAGGGGGACGTCGAGACGGCGATGGTCTGGGCCGGGGAGGCGGTGGATCTTATCTCCGACGTCGCCCCCGCCGCGGAGCTGGTAAGGCGCATCGGTGCCGAGGCCGAAGCATGCCTGCGGCACGGAAGCGAGCT
>JALYGY010000022.1 GCA_030776865.1 Actinomycetota bacterium
GCAGGCTCCATAGGCAGCCAAACGCTGGTGCACCGTTCGCGAGAGCAGGTGAAAGAGAACCACGAGTTGCGGACGCGCGTAGGCTCTCTGGAACGGGCCCTCGCGACCTCAAACGCGACGTTCGGCACCATGATCATCCAAGACCTAGGACGCACAGACGGTTATACGCACCGGCACGCGGCGGCCACCGCAGTGTATGCAGCGGACCTAGCGCGCGAGATGAAGCTCGACGACACGCGCGCCGAGCAACTGCGGATGGCGGGGCTCCTGCACAACATCGGATTGTTTGGCCTGCCTGAGGACCTCCTGCTGGCGACTGGCAAGCTCAACTCCATAGCTCAGAGCCGGCTCGCCGAGCACCCGGCGCACGGCGAGAAGGCCCTAGCCGCGATCCCTGAGTTCGAGGAGATGGCCGGCTGGGTCCGCTGGCACCATGAGCGCCCCGACGGACGGGGGTACCCGGACAAACTGCGCGAATCCTGGATACCGTTGGAGGCGAAGATACTCGCGGTCGCGCAGGCTTACGCCGCCATGGTGCTGGACCAACCCCGGCGCCCCGGTATGGGATCCGCAGAGGCGCGAGAGGAGTTGAGCGCGGGTATAGACACCGAATTCGACGGGGTCGTGGTGCGGGCCTTCTTGAGGATCCTGGACACCGAGTCCGAGGGTTACCGGATGGCCGACGACCACCGGTTCGTCTTCCCCGCCCCGGAGGAGCGGGAACGCACGAGGCCCAGCGTGCCTGAGACAAGCTCCGCCGAGGTGGCAGTAGGCCGGGCCGGGCGCTTCTCCACGTAGTGGGTCCGCGAGGAAGGTTTGATGGACGAACGCGCCCGACCACAGTGGTGCCAACGATGATGACCTCTCAGGGAGCTGGGGCGTTCCGTATAGCGCTGGCGGGGGTAGTTGCCCTGCTGGTGAGCCGGGCGTGGTCCCTTCCCGGAGCCGGAGTGGCCTACCTGGCGGTGGGTACCGCAGTAGTCTTCGGGGCGCTCCTGATCTGGGGCCACCCTGAGATCCTCGTGCGAGAGAGGCTCGCGCACACCGTACTTGACTCCGTGGTGGTCGGGACGCTCGTAGCCGGCACCGGAGGCGAAAGTTCCCCCTTCTTCGCGCTCTACTTCCTGGCCGCGCTGGGAATTGCCCGGCTAGAGATCTCCGCCAAGGTGATCGTCGCGACCGGCGCGGTGGTTGGAGGGTACCTGGCCGCGGTCGTCGCCGCGGCGGGTCCGGGAGTGCTGGGTTCTCCACCGGTGATCTTGAGGGCGGTTTTCCTCGCGCTCTTCTGCGGCGTCGTCGGGTTCTTGGGCTCCGAGATGCAAGGTCTCAAGAAGCTTGCCCTCGGACTCTCCTCGACTCTCGCCGACGAGATAGACCACGTCGAGCGGGCCGAGAGCCTGATCGAGAGATTCGGGCGGGCGCTGAAGGTGCTGGACCTCGAAGGCGTTCTTCAGTGGACGGCCGAGGCGGCCCACCTAATGGGCGGAGGCTCCTACGCGCACGTCGCCGCGCTGAGCGGGAACCACCACCGGACGGTCCTGGAGGGAGAGTTCGACGCCTCTCCCAGCTGGTGGCACCCCTCGATCCAGCGCCTCGTGCTGTGGAGCTGCCGCGAAGGGGACATCGTGCGCAGCGAGGAGACGATCCACGGCATAAAGGGCTTCGTGGCGGTGCCCATAGGCTCCGCGGAGGGCGAGAGATGGGGGGCCATGGTCCTCGGAGGCGGGGGTTTCGGCGCGGAGGAGGAACGTGCCCTGAAGCTGCTCGCCCGTGGGGTGGCGCCGGCCCTGGAGAACATGGACGAGGCCCCGGGTGGAATTGACCAGCTCTCGGGGCTGCCGAACCATGGATCGCTCCTTCGAGTCCTGCGGCGGGAGCTCTCTTACGGCGGGGCGCTTACGATCCTGGCTATAGGCTTGAACGGGTTTCGGGACTACAACAGGATATTGGGTCCCGCGGCGGGGAACGATCTCCTCCGGCGGATCGGCGCGAGGCTCGGGAGCCGGCAGCGTGCCTTCCGTTACGGGGGGGACGAATTCGTCGTCGTTCTGGGCGGGTCCGGCGAGGCCAGGGCTCGTCGGGCCGCGCTCGCGATCCAGCAGACAGTCACTGAGGAGATGGGCGGTTCCGTCCACAGCCCTTCGACCGCCGCGGTAGGCTTTGCGTTCGCCAGGGCGGATGACGAAGACCCGGATGCAATCCTGAGCGCGGCCCGACGAGCCCTGGAGAAAGCCAGAGGCCGGGCGGAGGGGATCGCCGGGTTCAGCAGTGGAGCGTCGGAGGTTTCGGAGGGCGGTGGGGGGGTCGTGGAGGCGGCCCAGATCTTTGTAGAGTCCCTGGAGGCCAGAGATCCTTACATGGGAGATCACCTCAGGGCCGTGTCCCGCCTCGCTGTGCGCATCGGGTTGAAGATGTCGTTACCCTCGGATCAGTTAGACGTGCTCAGCCTCGGTGCCCTGCTGCACGACGTGGGCAAGATCGGGGTCCCCGACCGGATACTGCAGAAACCAGGGCGTCTGACCGACGATGAGTACCGGATAATAAAGCGGCACCCGGTAATGGGAGCCAGGATGCTGGCATCGGTGAGAGAGCTGGCGCCGACCGTGCCGGCTGTCAGGTATCATCACGAGCGCTTCGACGGCAAAGGGTACCCGGAGGGACTGGGCGGAGAGAGCATACCGCTGGTTGCACGCATAATCTCCGTGGTCGACGCTTTCGACTCGATGGTTCGCCAGCGACCTTACGGCTACGGCATCTCCCGGGAGACCGCTCTGGAAGAGATCGAGAACAACTCAGGGACCCAGTTCGATCCCCAGGTTGTCAGCGCGCTGTTGGAAGTGACGTGGGAACTCGGCGATCGGCGGGCCGACTCCGCCGGTTAGTACAAGACCGCGGCCGGTCGTCGGGAAGTTCAAAAAATCATGCATTTGAGTGATGTGCGGGACCCCGCTCGTGGTATATGCTGATACCGCAGCGTGGTTACGGAGGCGGGACCCTCGTCGCGCTGCCTAGGGAAAGGAGCCGCGACAGTTTACACGACACGGACTCACGCACCGTCGCAATGAGCCAGGAGATCTGCGAGGCCGTCGGGCTTCGATCGGTGGGTCGGAGAGGGAAATGCAAGGATCATCGCTGAAGTTGCCTACCGGGTACTACATGGAACGAGACCCGGACGTACTGGTCTTGCGAAGGCTCGACGGCTCCATGATCGGCGCGTTCAGCGCCAGAGGCGCCGCTCCCGAAGCCGTCCTAGGAGCCATCGAAGAGGTAGCTCCCCGGGGAGCGCTGCAGGCTCATTTCTTCGGCCACTTCGAGATGTTTTGTAACGGCGAGGCCGTCAGCTTGGGGCGTAACGGCAAAGCGCTGGCCATCCTCAAGTACCTGTTGGCCCACCGGGCCCGGTCGGTGTCGCAGGATCACCTGATGGGCTGGCTGTGGCCCGAGTCCAACCTCAAGAAGGCCCGGTGGTCCCTGAACTCCGCCATCCACGTCCTGCGCAAACTCCTGAGCGAATGTCCAGCGTCGGTCCTCGAAAACTACATCCTTCTCGAGGAAGGTTACTACCGTCTATGCCCAACCGTTCGGGTCGAGACTGACGTAGACGAGTTCGACGTCTGCTACCAGCGAGGCCGCCACCTGGAGGATGCCCACCGAAGGCAGGAGGCCGCCGCCGAGTACGAGAAAGCCATCGAGCTCTACCGGGACGACTACCTCGTCGAGGATCTCTACGAGGACTGGACCATGGTCGAGCGCGAGCGGCTGATCAGCGCCTATGTGGACATGCTGGGCCGCCTCGCCGATCACTACATGGAGAGCGGGCAACCCCAGGAGGCTATCAGGGCCTGCTATAGGCTCCTGGAGAAGGACCGCGGCCACGAGGACAGCTACCGTATGCTGATGCGCTGCTACGTTAGCCTCGGCCTGCGGGACAGGGCGTTACGCCAGTACCGGTTGTGCGAGGAGACGCTCCTGCGGGAGTACGGTACGGCCCCTTCGCCGGAGACCCGGTCCCTTTACGGCAGTCTCCTGAGAGATGGAAGCGCCTGAAGCCGGCTCGAGCGGGCTTCATCTCCAAACGCACGCCTTCGGCCGAGTATTCTGAGGAGCCGGAAGAGCCCTCCTCCCACGATGGCGACGCCGCTAGGGCGCCGTACCCGCCCGCGAAGGACCGGAAGCCCGGCAGAGATCGTGAGACATTGGAGACGCCCACCGCTGCCGGGAAACAGGATGACGCCTCCTTCATGAGCCTGGTTGACAGGCTGCGCGACAACGAGGCGCTGCTCACCTGGTTTGCTCTTCGTCCTGGAGCTCCTCGCCCGGCAGATGTCTTACGGCCCCGTCACCGTCGAGAAGGAGCACCGCAAAAGGAGGAGTAGGGTACCTGCTCTAACGCGATGGAAGCCGATACGTAGAGGCTTACGCTCGTCGGGGACTGCGATGAGGATCGTCCCCGATGAGCCCCGTACGCTCGACGGTCCGTTACGGCGGTAGCGCGCCTGTGGTTTAAAGCGGCTGGATTTTGCGCATTAATGGATCATGGCCAGCAGAAGAGAGGAGAGATGGGCATGGGAGCAAAACGAAGCAGCCGGGCCGGGCAGCAGAGCCCCCTCAAGACCGAACGCGGCAACACCACTATAAGCGACGCCGTCGTCTCCCAGGTCGCGGGCATCGCGGCGCAGGAGGTCGAGAAGGTGCAGATGGGTGGCGGAGCCACCGCCGCCGTCGGGGGATTCTTGCAGAGCGTGACCGGCTCCGTGACCGGCAGTAGCTCGGGCGGCGGCAACTTCAGCCGCGGCGTCTCGGTCGAGGTCGGTGAGGAGGAGGCAGCTATAGACCTCACGATGGCCGTCGAGTATGGCGTGTCGATCCCGCAGGTCACCGAGGCCACGCGGCGCAACGTGATCAACCGGGTCGAGAACCTGGTTGGCCTGCGGGTCACGGAGGTCAACATAACGGTCAACGACGTTCAGTTCCCGGAGGAGCGGCCGATGCTCGACCAACAGCAGGAGGTGGAGCAGCAGGCCCGCGAACAGGAGAGACAGGCTTGATAGCCGGGGAATAGGTAGAGAGAGAGAGCCAGCTTCGCCCGATAACCCGCGACCGGCGGAGGAGCCGTAGCTCCGGGCTGTCGGGCGCGAACCCCGTTCCAGAGGCTCGGCGGTTCCCTCCCGGCGCCCAGCGAGGCGCCGAGGTGGCGTCAAAACGTTGCACGGGGCAAACCGGTCGCGGCGGAGAAGGGCATCTAGGGAGTGTTTGTGCGCCGCCTCGTGCGGGTATCGATCGCCGCGGAGCGTGAGCTGAGGAAGGGGAGGCAATGGACGATGCTACGCAACAGCGGCTGATAACCCTGCTGGCGGCCGGGATAGCCTACGTCATAAGCCACCAGCTGACCGAGCGCTTTATAGACATACCCGAGCAGCGCGGGATCAAAGACGACGTCTTGGAGGCGGTCCTCAAGGGGGCGACGACCGCTACCTCGACCATCCTAGCCTCGATCCTCGTGCGGCGGCTGTTCAGGGGCTAGGGCGAGCCGCGAACTCTCTTGTTGCGTTTCGGCGGCTCTTGTGTATCATCACCGGCGGGTGTGAGAGGCGGGGATAAGGGACCTCGTCGAAGCATCCTAGCTAGAGGAGGTTCGCGCGGATGGCAGGTTCCCTCGAGGGCCGGGTGGCGATCGTCACCGGCGGCGGTGGAGGCTTGGGCGAGGGCATCTGCGGTGCTCTAGCCGCCGCGGACGCGGCGGTCGCGGCGGTGGACGTGGCAGGCGAAGACGCCGAGCGGGTCGCGGAGCGGATCTCGTCGAACGGCGCCCGCTGCGTCGCACTCGAGGCTGATGTCTCCGACCGTCGTTCCACAGAGGCGATGGTCGAGAACGTAATGGGCGAGTTCGGCGGGGTGGATATCCTCGTGAACAACGCCGCCATCTACCCCTTACGACCGTGGACGGAGATCGAGGAGGAAGAGTGGGACCGGGTGATGGCGGTGAACCTCAAGGGTTACTTCCTGTGTGCCCGGACCGCCTTCCCTCACATGAGGGATCGCGGGCACGGCCGCATCATCAACGTGGCCTCGATCACCTTCTTTATCGGCTGGGCGGGCTTCCTAGACTACGTCTCCTCCAAAGGAGCGGTGATCGGCTTCACCCGCACACTCGCCCGGGAGGTCGGCGCGGATGGGGTGACGGTCAACGCCGTCTCGCCCGGCGCCTTTCCCACCGCTGCCGAGAGGGTCCACCCAGACCAGGAGGCTCTAAATAGGCGCATCCTCGAGCAGCAGTGCCTCAAGCACCGCGGCACGCCCGAGGATGTCGGTAACCTGGTCACGTTTCTCGCCAGCGACGCCGCGTCCTTCATCACCGGCCAGACCATCATGATCGACGGCGGCTGGGCGATGCACTGAAAAAAGGGAGAGTCAGCGTGGCGGAGGCCGTAACGGGGCGCAAGGAGAAGCTAGAGGACATCCTCGTCGTTGACTGCGACGTCCACGTCCACGAGTCGCCGGGGGAACTCGCGCCTTACTGCGACATGCCTTGGCGGAAGGCCCTGGAGAACGTTGCCGATGTGGAGGAGTACTACCTCGACATCCCCGGCTTCTCTCCGGGAATGACGTGGTATGAGGCCCGCTTCCCGAGCGGCCACGAAGGAAGGCGCATGGTGCACACAGCCGAGCAGATGCGCGAAGAGCTCTCGGAGATCCACGTGGATATGGGCATCCTCTTCCCCGACCACCTCCTCAAGCTCGCGATGATCACCCAGGCAGACTACGCCTCTGCCCTCGCCCGGGCGTACAACGCCTGGCTCCTGGAGAGGTGGTGCTCGCAAGAGAAGGGCCTC
>JALYGY010000023.1 GCA_030776865.1 Actinomycetota bacterium
AAGCTCCGGTATTTTCGCTCGTTGTTCTTCGCTGAGGCGTGCCTCAGCACCGGGAGGAGGCTTGTGCTTGAGCCCCTCGACGCCCTCCTGCGCTCCGCCCGTTTCATCCATTGGCTCACCGCACCCTTGCTCACGCCCAAAGCGCGAGCTATATCCCGTTGCTTCCAGCCCTCTTGTTTGAGCTCCCACGCACGCAGCCGTCGACCTTCGCGCCGATCGGTAGCTTTCTGGCTCGATAGTAGCTTTCCCATGCGGCACAGGATCACAAAGTTTAGCTGCTTCCGCAGAGATCAGTAACTGACCCTCTGTGGTGGCATGGATATCGGGGCCTCTTTTCGAGGTTATTGTGCTGGCACAGGACCACGGCTCCCGATCGTAATCACGCATCAGCCATCTGAGATAATTTCGGATCTCCAACTCTGCAGGCACGAGCGCGGGAGGTACGAGAGATGGCCCTTTTGGATCGGCTGAACGAGCGCGGCGTCGGGACGCTGCCTGGTCTCATCGGTATCGAGGTCTTGGAGGCTGAAAAGGGGCGGCTCGCGAGTCGCCTCGAGCTCCGCGACGAGCTGATGGCCCCCAACGGCTACCTGCACGCCGCCACGATCGTCGCCCTCACCGACACCTCCTGCGGCTACGGTACCTTCGTGAGCCTGCCGCAAGGCGCGGAGGGCTTCACCACCGTCGAGCTCAAGAGCAACTTCCTCGGCACCAAACGCGCTGGCATCATAGGGTGCGAGGCGAAGTTGGCCCACGGCGGTCGCACGACGCAGGTCTGGGACGCCACCGTCACCGACGCAGAAGGCGGCAAACCCCTGGCCCTCTTCCGCTGCACGCAGTTGATCCTCTACCCGCAAGAGGGGGGATGATCCTCCCCTTTCGCACCTCCTAAACGGATCTCCGTGACGAGCGCCACGCTGTACAAGATGATCCCGAACCCCACCAGCGTCCCCACCCCTATGGGCTCGCCCAGTAACAGGACGCCGAAGAGGAGCCCGAAGAACGGGATCAGGAACGTCACGGTGAGGGTTTTGGTGGGTCCGACGTTCTCGATCAGTCGGAAGTAGAGCAGGTATGCAAGGGCCGTGGAGAGCAGGGTCAAAGCCAGCGCACAGAGAGCGGCCGGCAGCGGCGGCGCCTCTTCGGGGAGGCTAACGGCAGCCAGAGGTAGCAACAGAAAGGCCGCCCCCGCGTGCTGCCCGATGGCCATCGCCAGCGGCGGGACACCTGCGAAGGTCCGCTTGACGTAGACTCCCCCTATAGCGTAGGAGAGAGAAGCGACGAGCATGGCCCCCACCGACAGCACCACAACGCCGCTCAGGGGGATGGGGTCCCACCCCACGAGCACCGCGACCCCGGCGAGCCCCAGAACGAGACCAAAGATCTTCTTCGTGGTCAGCGCTTCGCCTATCCACACAGCGGCCACCACAGCGGTGAACAAAGCGGTAGTGGAGTTGAGGATGGCCGCCAGGGAAGCCGTCAGCTCGATCTCAGCGGCGGCTATCAGCGAGAAAGGGATTGCCGAGTTCGTGGCCCCGACGATCAGGAACTCCTTCCATCGGGAGCGGAGCTTCGGCATTCCGCGAGCCAGAACGGCGGCGTAGAGGGCGAGGATCGAGGCCGCCAGGGCGACGCGCAGCCCCATGAGCGTGAAAGGTCCCAAAGCCGGAACGGCGACGCGGATGAACATGTACGAAGCGCCCCACAACGCCCCGAGAAGGAGCAACGCCCCTAGGTCGCGGGGTCCCATCTACGCCTCCCTTCCGATGGTACGGCCCGCGGGCACCTCTCAGGCCGCCGCCACCGGACGGCATACCTTGCAGGGTCGGTAGCCGGCCTCCGCGGCGCTCCCGACGCTACGGAAGGTACGGCGGTTCTCCGGCCGGATCCTCCTCGCGTTGCGGCAGGTAGCGTGGCAGACGGCGCCGGTCGTAGGCGTCGCCACGTAGGGGGCGTCCGCGATCTCCTCTGGTGAGACGCCCTCCAGCTTCAAGAGCCTCACCTTCTGGCCCGCGCCGAAGGCGTAACTCCCTGTGCGGCCGTCGTTGCGGACGACCCTGTGACAGGGGACGATCAGCGGAACCGGATTGCTCGCCATGACGTTGCCGACGGCCCTGGAGGCGTCCGGGGATCCGGCCTCGCGAGCTACCCAGACGTAAGGGCGGACCTCGCCGCGTGGTATGCCCTTCACGGTCTCGAGGACGCGGCGCTGGAATGGCGTCGCCCGACTCAGGTCCAGGGGCACCCCCGCCCCTTCCCCGGCTAGCGCCGCCGTGACCCTCTCCGCAAGATCTTCTGCCCGATCCGTGGCCGTGACGAACCTTCCGAAGCGCTCGCGGTAACGGCGGGCGAACTCCTCCTCCGAAGCGGCGGGAGCGAGGTGCCGTACGCCGCGCGGCCCCGCCGCGACGTACACCGTGCCGATTGGCGAGTCTACGCCGAAGAAGAAGTCGGTCGCGCCGGCCAGCACGCCTTCTACTACAACATCCCTGTCTCCAGCCTGTGCTATGCGCGCCGCCGTCTCCCGCAACAACGCGCCCACACCTTCGGTGTCGGTCCCCGCGTAAGGGTCTTTCATGCTGGATCACCACCCTTCGAGTCGTCGACGGTCATCAGGCTCCTGAGACGCACCAGACCCCTCCGGACCAACGTCTTGGCCGTGCCCTCGGGCCATCCGGTTACCCTGCAGATCTCCGCGTAGGGCAGGTCCTGCAGGTAGCGGAGCGTAACCGCTACCCTCTGCCTCTCCGGCAATCTCCCCAGCGCAACCAGCACGTCCATAGCGCCCTCCCGGTCCCCACCGCTCTCGGCACCGCCTCCAGCAAAGTCCCCCTCGACCGGCAGCTCGCGCCTCTGACAGAGTCGGTTGCGCGCCACGTTCAGGGTTATCCGGTACATCCAGGGGCGCAACGTCATGGCGCGCAGACGCTCTTCAGGGTACCCTCCGAGCGCACCCAGCGCACGCACAAAGGCATCTTGCACCGCGTCCTCGGCGGCCCGCTCGTCTCGCAGCACCGAGAAGGCGTAGCGGTACAGTTCGGCGTAGTGCCGCTCCACCAGGTCCCGGGGGGCAAGGGGATCCCCATCCGCCAGCCGCCCTGCGAGCGGGTCGAGCCCTGCCCACTTCTGCCGCCGCGTCTTCGTCTTCACACCGGATATAACAATCGAACGGCCCAGAAGGTTTCGCATAAACCCATATACCTCACGAGCTCAAAACGAACGCTTGGATCACTTCAGCGCCTAGAGTTCGGGCGATCGGCGAGGCCCGGTCAGGACCTCGTAGTGCTCGACGGTCGGCTCGAAGTCGAGCAGGAACTCCCTATCCTCGGGGTAGTACCTGGCTCTCTCGGGGTCCGAACCCGCGAAACCCTTGATCGTCCTCATGGATTCCCAGAACGATACCGTCAGAAAATGCGCCCGGTCGCCCTCGATCCTGCGCAGGACGTACACGCCTCGGTTCCCCTCCGTCGCTTGATAATCAGGGACGCCGGTCTCGTTAAGGTAGTCGAGGTACTCCTCCGACTGCGCGGCGGCGGTCGCGCCGTGCCAGATCCTTGCGATCATGGTTCCTCCCGGGCCTCGATGGTCCATTACACACTCAGACAAGGACTCGAACCAGTGCGGTGGTAGCGGCGGCGAGGGCGACGGCTAACAGCACGGGCGCCCGCAGCGCGAGAGCGATAGCCGCAACGGCCACCCCCACAGCCCTCTCGTCGAGCACGAGGTGCCGATCTTCCCCGAAGGTCTCGCTGACCACAAGGGCAGCAAGGAGGGCCGGCGCGAGCAGAGCGACGACCGCGGTGGCGCGCGGGGGCAACTCCCGGCCTCCTACCAGCACAGGTCCTGCGGCCTTGATGGCCGCGCTGGCCAGGGCAACGGCGACGATCGTAACCCAGAGCGTCGTCACGGCGACCGCCTCACGCCGAGAAGGGCTGCCGCGCAGGCGGCGATCACCGGCACGCCGGGGGGCGTGAAAGGTACCAGCACGAGGGCCAGCACGGCGGCTATGAGCGCTACCACGACCGCCCGCCTGCCGTGGCGGAGTTCTTCCGCGAGCAGGGCCAGGAAGAAAGCGGGGAAGATGACGTCCAGCCCCAGTCGCTCGGGGTTGCCGATGAAGTCCTCACTCACCGCCCCGACGGCGGTCCCGACGATCCACGCAGCGCCCTGCGGGACCGTGGCACCGATCATGAACTCCCGGTCAAAGCGACCGCCACCCCGGCTGGCCAGTGCCCACGATGCGTCTACCACCGCCTGCCCCTCCAGGGCGCGCCTGAGGAGTCCGCCCTTCAAGTACGGAGCTACGGCGACCCCCATCGGCCCAAAGCGGGCGTTTAGCAGCACGGCGGCGACGATCGCCGCGACCGCTCCGCCTCCCGCACCCAACACCGCGGCGACCGCGAACTGGGCCGATCCGGAGAAGGCGATCACCGAGAAGACTATCGGGGCGACGATGCCCCAGCCCAGAGAGCGGGCGAGCACTCCGAAGGAGATGCCAAGCACGAGCGTGGCGAGGGCAAAAGGCAGCGACGCCCGCGCACCAGCGAGGTACCCGTCGCTACCGCCCGCCAGCCTTCTTTCGAGGTGATTACACTCCATGTTCCTCTCCCATGAACCCCGCCACGACGGCGGAAGTGAACCTTTTCGCGATCTCCCCGGTCGGGTCCAACTCGGGATCGAAGATGGTTACCTGCATACCCACCGCCGGATCGGCGCGCAGAAGCACTCTCAAGACCTGGATCAGCTCGGCATAACTCAGGCCACCCGGCTGCCGGGAATCGACGGCCGGCATCACCTCGTCGTCGAGGACGTCCGCGTCGAGGTGGATCCAGAACCCATCCACCCCGTTGGCCCTCAAGGTCTCGACGGCCCGCGCGGCCGCTTCTCCCGGACCGATCTCTCTCACCGCCGAGAGATCCCAGATCTCGATCCCTGTGTCCCTCGCGTCGCGCGTCTCGGGGTCGTCCTCGCGCTTACCGAGGGCGAAAATGTCCTCGTCGCGCACGAGCGGCTTTGAACCGCCAAGGTTCGTCAGCCGCTCCGGGCCCCGCCCGGAGACGAGGGCGAGCTCGGCCCCCGCTGCGGCGCCCACCACTTCGGAGTTGCCTGGATGCCGGAAGTCGAGATGGCCGTCTATAAAGACGAGGCCGAAGCGGCCGAGCGATCTGAGGGCGAGCATGCTCCCAATGAGGATGCTGCAGTCGCCACCCAGGACCAGCGGGAAGTGCCCGTCACCGAGCACCGCGTCAACCTTTCCAGCGAGATCCACCGAGAACTCCCCGACGGTCTCCCCGCTTATGATCGTAGTCTCCGGGTCTACGTCAGGCGAGTAGGGAGGTGGCGTCACACAACCGCCGTCGAGCGCATCCAGGCAGGATACTATGCCCCGGCTTCTCAGAGCAGTTGCGAGCTTGCGGACGCCGGGCTTCTTGCCGGCACGGGGCGGTCTCAATCCGAGATTCGAGGGGGCGTCGACCACAACGATGGATCGCCCAGAGTTCGACCCGACTCGCCTCATCCCTACTCCTCTCGCAGAAGACCGACGAACGGCACGGCGGTCACACCGAGCAACCCGAACAACTTCTTCCATCTACCCACGGCAGGCTCCTCGCCACTCTCGCCGTACCGCATCGCGTCCAGCCTCCACTCGTGCCGTCCCTGCCGACGGTACCCGGCCTCGCGCGGGTAATCACCTACATAGGGGAAGGGTCGGGCGATGACCTCGCCAACACCCATCTCCCGAGCCAGTCTTCCGGCTCCAGCGTACAGGTCCACGGCCAGGGGACGCTCCTCGGCCCACGGGTCGGTAACCAGGAACCCCAGAAAGAGCCGCTTGGGCTCCGTCCGGTAGCGTATCGCCGCCAAGATCTCACCGTCCTTCTCGGCAACGATGTAGCGCTCCTCGAAGGCTATCCAACGGGGCATACCGTTGCGCTCGAGCAAGCGTGCAACCCTAGGCTCATCCTCCAGAAGACCCCAGCGGACCTCGATCCCACCGTCACGCAGCTCGGTGTAACCGCCGCCGGAAGGCCCCTCAACCCGCAACCTGCGCGCCTCACGCAACTTCCGCACCAGCCGCCGATGATCGGCCTCTCGCACCAACTCCGCGCGACGCTCCTCCCAAGCCCAAGAAATCGCCCAATCGTGCACCGCACACCTCCTACTCTCGCCAGTGCGCTATAATTGTCCTAGCTCACTGGTGCAATTATAATTGACATAGCGTCATATGACAATAGGATAATCTGATGGATTTACAGGTAAACATGAAGAGTCACGTACCGGTACACGTACAGTTGAAGGAGCAGATCAAGCACCTTATTCTGACGGGGACCTTCGGGGTTGGCAGCCGGTTACCGAGCATCCGGGCGATGGCTGGGTTTTTGCGGGTGAACCGGAACACGGTGGCGCGTGTGATCTCCGACCTCGAGCGCGAGGGCTTCGTGGAGAGCCGCCGGGGCAGTGGGGTATATGTGATCGAGCCGCCGGTGGACGAGGAGGAGTTGAAGCGCCACGAGGTCTTGGAGAGGGTTATGGATCTGGCGGCGGCGCAGGGTGTCTCGGTCGAGGAGCTGGGGTACGCGTTGCTGGCGCGGGCCGGGGTCGAGCCCCAGGAGAAGACGCCGATACTCTTTGTGGAGTGTACGACGCCGGAGCTGGATCAGTTCTCGGCCGACCTCGAGGATCAGCTCCCGGTTGAGGTCGAGAAGGTGCTGATCGAGGATCTTCCGGCCAGGATGTCGAGTGAGGAGGAGCCGCCGTGGCGTATGGCGGTAACGACCTTTTTTCACGTTCACGAGGTGCAGGAGCTGATGGAGCCGCTCGGAATAGAGACGGTCGCGCTCCTGGCCGAGGCCAACCTCAAGAGCCTGCAGCGCCTCACAGAGCTACCGGGGGGTACGCCGGTAGCGGTGGTGGGCTGGGGCCGGACGTGCATGGAGAACCTCTCGCGCTCTATCGAGGGCGCGGGCCTCGACCACCTTAACCTGATCCAGCTTTACGTGGACGAGGATCCGAGAGAGGTCCGGCCCACCCTCGATGGGGTCCGGGCAGTGGTGTGCGCCACCATCACGGCAAAGAGGCTCCGCGAACTCGGCATCCCGGGTGAGCTGGAGATCATCGAAGAAGACCGCACCCTCGACAAGGGCGGTATCGAGATGCTCGGGCGCATGCTCCGCCAGCTACCGCGCACCGAGCGGGGAGCGAAAGAGCGCTAGTGTGAAGCCGGACGGCGCACTTATTGAGTCGCGTCGTGGGGTACAATATATGTAGCCAAAGCTGCAAAGAGGACGGCGGCGTTCGTGGATTTGTGGCCCGCTTCCACGGCGTCGAGTGGATGAACGCCGAGGTTACGGAGTTCTGGTCGCCCAAGGGCCAGGTGGCCGAGTGGACCCGCGAACACGGCGCGGCGACATCGCCCGCTCGGTAAAGCCCGCGACCGTGCCCCTTCAGGTCCGGACGTTGAAGCGGTTCATCGCGGCTTCGGGACCGTCCTCGACGACGGCCTCGACGGCGTCCGCCGCCACGGGGACCGCATCCCGGACCGCCCTGTCCATCCTGCCCAGAACGTAGTCGGTAACGCCCACCCCGGCCGGTGGGCGCCCAATGCCGACGCGCACCCGGACGAAGTCCGGCCCCAGGCGCTGGATAACGGAGCGAAGGCCGTTGTGGCCGCCGGCGCCGCCGCCGACCTTCACACGGACATCGCCCGGCGGGAGGTCGAGGTCGTCGTGGACCAGGATCAGGTCCCCCGCCCCGTACCCGGCCAGCGCCGACCCCGAGTTGTTCATAAAGGTCGTGGGCTTCAGGAGGGTGACTCCCTTTGAGCCGAGGCTCAGCGGGGCGGCCTCGGCCTTCTTCCTCTTGCGCCAGGAGCCGCCGTGGCGGCGGGCGAGCTCGTCAGCGACGAGGAAGCCGGCGTTGTGGCGGGTGCGTTCGTAAGAGCGACCCGGGTTGCCCAAGCCCACGACGACGGGCGACCCTTTATCAGGTCGCCTCTCGGTCTCTCGCCTTCTAAACCGGTCGAAAAGGGAGCGTGCCAGTTGCTACGCCTGGAGGTTCTGTCCCGCGGGACCCTCTCCCCCCTGGGGGGAAGGTTCCTCGTCGGAGACCTCGGCGGCACCCTCGACTGGCTCGGCCTCCTCGGGCCCTTCCTCGACGACGCCGGCGGCTTCGAGGTCCTCCTCGGTGATCTCGGTCGGCGCGGTCACGGTGATGGCGACCTCTTCGGGATCCGAGATGAGGACGATGCCATCCGGGAGCGTTATGTCCGCCAGGGTGAGGTTCTCGTTCATCCCCAAGGTCGAGACGTCTATGTTGAGCTCCTGGGGAATGTCGCCCGGCAGGCTCTCGACCTGGACCTCGTAGGCCACCTGTTGCAGGACGCCACCCTCCTCGGCGCCCGGCGACTCGCCGACCACGTGGAGCGGCACCGTAACCTCGATGCGCTCCTGCATGTTCACCGGGGCGAAGTCGACGTGGATGAGTCGGCCCGTCACCGGGTCGCGCTGCACGTCAACGATGCGGGCCGTCGAGCTGCCCGCGCCGATATCTATGTCGTAGAGGGCGTTGTCCCCGAGGTGGTGGAGGGTGTAGTCCACGATCTTCCCGGGAACCGAGAGCGCCTTGCCCTGCCCGTCCCCGTAGAGGACGGCCGGGATCATCCCCGAGGCCCGCAGGCGCCGGGCCGCGTTCTTGCCCCGCTCCTCGCGCTCTCTCGCCTGTAGGTCAACGTTGTCTGCCATTCTTCCATCTCCCAGAGAAGCCCTACTAGAAAAGCTGGTTCTCGCCCATAAAGACCGCGCTCACCGACTCGTCCGTGAAGACGTTCCTTATGGTGCTCGCCAGGATAGGCGCGATCGAAAGCGTTCTTATCTTAGACCGCGGCTCGTCCTCCTTCAAGGGCAGCGTGTCGGTGACGACGACCTCCTTGAGGGGGGAGGCTTCGATCCGCTTGTAGGCGTCGTCCGAGAACACCGCGTGCGTCGCGCACGCGTAAGCCTCG
>JALYGY010000024.1 GCA_030776865.1 Actinomycetota bacterium
GAGGCCCATCGTGATGCCGGCGGCGAGTCCTATGCGGGCTGGGAGGTATTCCTGCCCCATCACCACGGTAACGCCGAAGGTCCCCACGGTGGCCGCGCCGACGAGGGCGAGCAGCACCATCCCCAGAGACGGCCCGGAGAGCGTAAAGCAGAAGATGAGCGGCGGCAGCAGGAGCATGGAGGCGCCGACGATCGTGCGGCGCCCGAACCGATCTGCGAGGGGTCCCATGATGAGGGTCCCCGCCGCCCCGCTGAAGAGCATCACCGCGAGGGCTGCGTTCCCGAGGGCGGGCGACACCTCGAGCTCACGCTCGTAGTAAGACGCCACAAAGGCCACGAGCCCGAAGTACACCAAAGAGCGCACCACGACGACCCCGATCATGCGCGTAAAAGGACCCCAATGCTCCGGCGCCTCGACCGGTTCACCTTCCTCCTTCTCGACGGATGCGGGCTTGAAACCGAGCATACGCGGGATCTCGTAGAAGAGAACTGCGGCCATGATCGCGGCGGGCAGCGCGAGGAGCAGGGCGCCGGGGAGACCGAGCAACAGGACGAGCGGGGTAGCCAACACGGGGCCGAGAGCGACGCCGGCGTTGCCGCCGACGGAGAAGAAGCTCATCCCGCGGGCGCGCCGCGAGCCGGAGACGTAGTTGGCGAAGCGGGCTGCCTCCGGGTGGAAGGCGGCCACCCCGATACCGCTCAAGACCACGCACAGGAAGATCAGGGGGTAGCTCGGGGCGACGCCGACGAGCGCCATCCCCATCCCCGCGAGCAGAACACCGAGCGGCATGAGAACCGGGAGCGGGCGTTGGTCGGAGAAGATCCCGAAGAGGGGCTGCACGACCGAGGAGCTGACGGTCGCGGCCAGCACCAGGGCCCCGGCTGCAGCCAGAGTGAGGCCCCGCTCCGAGACCAGGAAGGGCAACAACGCCGCCACCGCCCCCTGGTTGAGGTCGGTGAACAGGTGTCCGGCGGACAATACGGCCATCGCCCGCCGGTCTACGTCTTTTTGAAGGGTCGTGCTCAAGAAAAGGTCCTTCTCCGCACAGCGACCGCCGCCGAAGCGCACGGGAGGGATACTATCAGCCCTCGGAGATCTCGTAGGGCGCGACGGCCCAGATCCGGGGCGCGAGGAGCTCGGAGATCGCCTGCCTCGTCTCGTCGAGCAGCTCTCGCGCCGCTTCGGCCGGGTCCCCCGGGGTCGGACGGCCGCTGCGGGGCGGAGTGATCTTGAGTAAGATCCCCGGCTCGTCCCGTTCTATCTTGCCGAGTTGCCTGGCCTTGTCCAGCGCCTCCCTGTAACCCCCGATCTCGTCCGCCAGGCCGAGCTCGAACGCCTCAGCACCGGTCCAGACCCTGCCTCCGGCGATGCCTTCGAGGTCGTCCGCGTCCATGCTCCGCCCGCGCGAGACGCGGTCTTTGAACTCGTCGTAGATAAAGACGATCTGCCGCTCCAGGACCCCCAGCTCGTCGGGTGTCGGGCGGCGGCTGAGGTCGAGCAGGCCGGCCCGGGCGCCACGCTCCAGCGTGGCGGGGTTGACACCGAGCCTCTCGTAGAGGTTTTCGGCGACGGGACGGATGGACAGGACCCCTATGGAGCCCGTAATGGTATTGCGCCGGACGACGACGTGGTTCGCAGCCGCCGAGACGTAGTAGCCACCCGAGGCCGCCACGCCTCCCATCAGGACGACAACGGGTTTTCTGGAGCGGATGCGCTCTACCTCGCGCCAGATCAGGTCCGACGCGAACGCGTCGCCACCGGGGGACTCGACGTGGAAGAGTACCGCAGCCACGCGCCTGTCTCCCTCCGCCAGGCGCAGGGCCGCGACGACGGACTCGCTACCCGCCTGCTCGCCGCCGACTAGCGGCAGCGGCACCGGAACTTTCCGGCTCTTGCCCCGCACTATCGCTCCCGACAGGCTCACGAGCCCTACCCGCCGCCGCAGGCTTCTTCTGTACGGCACGCGCAAAGACTTCTGCGCCACGCCCCACTCCTCGAGCACGACCCGTTCGTCCTCGGGCCCTAGCCTCTCGGGCAGCTCGTCCTCGTAGCACAGCCCGTCGAGCAAACCCCGGGCCAGCGCCTCGGGAGCGCTGTAAGGGGCACCATCGATCCTGGCGCGTGCCGCCTCCGGGGTGATCCCTCTATCCCGCGAGATGGCGCCGATGAGCTCCTCGTAGCGTCGATCCAGGAGCCGCTCGACCTGCTCGCGGGACTCCTCAGAGAAATCGTCGCGGACAAAGGGATCGCCGGCGGACTTGTACGGCGAGACGGCGACGACCTCGGCCTCGAGCCCGACGCGGCTCAGGGCGTCCCTCAAGAAGTTGACCCGCGCGCGGATCCCTGTCACGCCGATGGTCGTGAGCGGGGTCGCCAGGATCTCATCCGCGGCGCATGCCAGGTAGTAGGATCGGCTGTCGGCGTCCATGAGGTAAGCGACGACCCGGCCGCCACGCTCCCGGAACGCCGCCAGCTCGCCCCGCAATTCCTCGAGCGCAGCCCAGCCGGCGCCCAGGTTCCGGACGCGCAGCACGACCCCCCGAGGGCGCCCGTCGGCGGAGATCCGGCCGAGCCGCTCCCTGAGCCCCTCCAGGCTCGAACCCCTAGGACCGGGCCTCAGGCGACGCTGGAGAAAACCGGCCCGGGACTCGAACTCCGGCAGGGGGCCGCTCACCTCGAGCCAGACGTAGTCCGCCGAACGCCCGCGGAGTAGTAGCACGTAGGCGTTGCGCAAGAGGCGCCAGAGGTTGACCAGAGCGTCGGTAACGAGCGACATGCCGAGGTTATGGTACACCGCCGCACGGAAGATGCTCTGTGATAAACTCCGGAATAGGAATGGTTACTGATCGGAGACCAAGCCAGAGATGCCCGGCGCGCTAGAGCAGGACATCCGGGAGCAGTTCCGCAAGTCGGGGTACACCCTGACCTCCCAACGTCGGGCGGTACTCGAAGCCCTCAAGGAGGCCAAGGGCCACCCTTCGGCCGAGGATATCTACCTGATCGTCAAGAAAAGGAACCCGCGGGTTGCTCTGGGGACCGTCTACCAGGCGCTCTCGGTTCTGGAGGAGATCGGGGTAGTCGGCTCCAAGCACTGGTCGGAGTCGCCCACGCGCTACGATCTGAACGTCGAGCCGCACATCGACATCCGGTGCGCGGGATGCAGCGAGGTCTCGGAGGTGCCCGGCGTCGAGCTGGGGGAGCTGGAGGAGCGCATCAGCAACAGCACCCCTTACGAGGTGACCCGCACGACGATGGTCGTCGAGGGCCTCTGCCCTGCCTGCAGAGTAGGATGAACCCGGGTACGAGGAACACCTAGAGGAGCCGATATCCTTCTCTCAAAGATGGGCGGCTCGTCGAGCGCCAGAGACCTTCGAGGCGTCCTCGAATCTCTCCAGCGGCGGAGGTTTTTCGGCCCTTTGGGAGCGTGCCGGATCACCTCGAAGGGCAGAATCGGCTCTTTACCCGCAGCACACCAACGTTTACCCTAAACTGATTGTGCTTCTAGCAAGGGTGCGGGTATCGAGGTGACGCTGCGGAAACCGACGAAACGGCGGCAATGACCGGGGAGCCAGAGAGAGACCCGTCCGAAGAGCTCGCCAGAGGGATGGAGGCGGCGGGCGCGCTCATCGAGAGTCTCGAGGAGGAGGTGGCCAACCTCCGCCGGGACCTCGAGCAGGCGAGCGTGGCCCTCAGGGCGGCTCAGGAGGAGGTCTCCACGCGGGGAAGCGCCCTGGAGGAGAAGGACCGTGCCCGCAGCGCGGCCGAGAAGACGGTCGAGGATCTCCAGACCGAGATCGACGTGCTCAAGACCCGGCACACAAAGGAGCAACTCAGGCTGCGCAACGAGCACGCAGGCGAGATCGCCGATCTGCGCCGCCAGCTCGAGGAACAACGCCGCCCAGACGTGGAGGCCACCTCCTCCGAAGAGCGGGTAGCGAGCCTTCACGAGGAGTTCCGGCGGGAACGGGAGGCTCTGGAGCAACGCCACAGAGCCGAAATGGAGGCCCTCAAGACCTCCAGGGAGCAGTGGGAAGAGAAACTGCGCGAGGGCTACCGGGAACAGGAGGAACGCCACAGGGTCGAGCTCGAGACCACTCGCCTGGAGGTGGACGAGCGAAAGAAGGAGCTCGAGCAGCGGCTCGGCGAGGAGTTCGAGCTACGGTTCGCCGAACAGCAGCGGGAGGCAACCGAGAGACACGAGGCGGCGTTGCAGGCGCTCAGGGACGCGGCGGCCGGCCGCGAGCTGGAGCTGCGTGAGGACTACCAGGTAGTGATCGAGACCCAGCAGGCGGAGATAGAGTCCCTGCGAGAGCAGATGGAGCAGCGCTCCCGGGAGGCCGAGGAGCTGCGAAAAAAGGAGCTGCGGGAGCTCAAGGCGCTCGCCGAGAACAGAGATCGCGAGCTGCGGCGGGCGCAGGCTGCCAAGCTCTCGGAGGTGAACGAGTCGGCGGAGCGCCGAATCGCCTCCCTCCAGGCTCAGAGGGAGGCGGATAACGAGGCGCTCCGGACGCGCCACACCGAGGAGATCGCCCGCCTCCGGCGCGAGTACGAGGAGCGGCTCGCGGCCGAGAACGAGCGCCGGAGGGTGGAGACCTGGGCGCTCGAGGAGCGGCTGGAGGGGGCCAGGATCCAGCGCGACGCCGAGCTCCGCGCCTACACCGCCCGCCTGGAGGAGCTCGAAGCTGCAAGGCTCGCGCAGAAGACCTCTGCAGAGGAAGACCTCGAGCGCGTTGTGAACCACTTTGGGGAGGAGATCTCCGAACTGGAGGGTCGCATCGCGGGGCTCGAGGAGACCCTCGAGGAATCCGAGGCGCTGAGGAGCGAGCTAGAGACCAAGCTCGCCGGCTCAGAGACCCAGAGCGGGGCTCCCCCTCCGGCCGACGGGTCCTCGGGCGAGGGACAAGAAGCGGTGTACGGACCCGAAGAGCGCCTCGAGAAGCTGGACGCAGAGAGGGTCCTGGCCGAGGAGAGGATAAGCGACCTCGAAGCGCGGCTGCGGGAGGCGCACGAGGATAGCCGGCGAAACGCCGAAGAGCTGGAGAGGGCCCTTGAGAGCATCAGACGGCTCTCAGAGCCCGAGCGCCGCCTGCGGGATGGCCTCGCGCTGTTCAACAGCAGCGAACACGCCCGCGCCGTCGCGTCCATCTCCAAGGCCCTCGGCCTCCCGCGGGTCCACGCCGGGTTGGACGGCGGTCCCCCGGGCAAGCCCGTTCTGACGTTTGTGTGGGGGGACATGGCCTGGCGCCGCTATGTCTCCGACCCGACGGAGGGCGTCGAGGAACCCAAGGTGTACCTGACCGGAACCGGCGACGATCCCGCGGAGATCGAAGCCCCCGACCGGCAGCCAAACGCCCGCATGGACGCCCAGGGACACCTGATGCTCGGCATCCGGGCTCGCTAGACGCCTCTATTCCCTAACGCCGGTGGTGATAAGGGGGCAACTTCTGGTTGTAGGCGTAGAGCGCCGCCCCCCGGCGAGCGCCGACGTAGGCGGCTGCAAAGGAGACAGCGAGAAAGACGGCGGCCAGCAAGACAGCCCCCCTGGTGTTCAGGCCAGGGAACATGCCCTCCCCGCTGGCCAGGTTGATCGCCGGCGAGATGGCGAACGCCACCGGGGCGACCAGGGTGCCGTGCAGCCGGCGCCGCGCGGGCGCCCGGTAGCTCGCCGCCATCCCGCCGAAGTAGAAAGAGAATGCATCCGCGAACACCAAGATAATGATCGGGAGCGCCGTGGGCCCGGCGAGCTCGAGGCCGAACAACGTCGTGAACACCGGAGCGAGTATCCCAAACACAACCAGAAGTCCGATCGTGAGCGCTATAAGCACCCCGAGCCCCACGGCGGTAACGCTCTTCATGATGAAGCTATTCTAGCAACCCGCTCGCGAACCCCAAGTGGCCCACTTCACGCCGGTGGCCCTCTACCTAACCCCTACCCCCTCTTGTAAAGAACGGAGCAACCCATCACGCGAGGGGTTGCCGAGAACACACAAGGAGGTAGCGCATGAGGAGGCGCATACTTACGGTCATGACGGTGGCGTTGGTCATGGCGGCGATGATGGTGGCGATGGTGGCCCCGGCTTTCGCGCAAAGAGCAGTTGACCCCTTTGTCGGTGGGGCTGGAAGCCGCGAAGTTAACATTAGTCTCCTCGCCCTCTCTAACCCGCCGGGTGGCCTTGTGTTTGTTCAGCACGAAAACCCTTAATTTCCACGGAACAGGCGATCCCACCATCATAAACTGCACCTACCACCAAACGCGTCCATCCGACCTCTACCAGATCTGTCAGTTCAACTAGCCGAGGAGACACCCGAACTTCTCAGAACACGCCCTCTAGGAAGTTCGAGAATAGCGCATAGCCCCGGTCCAGAGCGGCCAGGGCGTGCCGGAGGCAATGCTCTGGCTGCTCGGTATTATGCGCCCGCCCAAGATGGGGTAAGCCGTGGGCGGGCTTAGGGCTTTGGACCGCGGGAATGCCGGTTAGCCGGGCCCCAAGGGGGTAGGGTATACTGGAGGTACATAGGGGACCTCACGCTCAAGAAGGTTCCTGTGGAAATTCTCATCTTCCTCAAAAGCTCATCACAGCAGGCGGTGTAATCCTTATAGTGTCTAGCACTAGTCGAGAGGAGCGAAAATCTTATGGACTTCAACCCTGCACACGTAGATTTGCGTAGACACTTAGCGGGCGCCAACTACCCGGCTAGCGGGGAGGAGTTAGCCTCTGCCGCCCGGAGCAATGATGCCCCTAGCGCCCTAGTAGAGGAACTCCGGAACCTCACCACAGAGAAGCTGTCAAGCCCCGATGAGGTTAGGGCCGCTCTCGTACGGGAGTCGGCTAGGCGGGAAAGGGCGCGCTTTCAACGACGACATCCGAGTTAGTTAGCGCACAGTACTTTGCGCCCGCACAAGGCTGGGGGTAAGCCGTGGGCGGTGTAGCGTTGACGGTACAAACCTTGAGGGCGGGCTGAAGTTCTCCGTGTTTATGGTCTTTTCATTTATCCCCACAGCGCCATTTCTCCGTCCCGCCGGTTTGGGAGTTTAGCGGCCTTTTTTCTTATCTCTGGCGTTAAGCGCTACTGCAATCAGGTAAAAGAAAACCGCGAACGCAAGGCCGCCCGAAGTTCCGATTCCGAACCAAACTAGATTCTCTATCAATCTACTCACTTCCTCTTAAAAGGAGGTACACGGTGTGGATATCGCGGCGTCCTCTAGCTCCGCGTGGCCGGAGCGGTAACGAGGAAAAGTAAGGGCCGGGGCGCGCAGACACGGGGAGAAAACTGGCGCCCGGCCCTTCTGTGGGGGCGCTTATGAGAGGCAGTTAAATATGGCGTATTTTTCCACCTCCGCCCCCTGAGGGGGAATTGAGCTACCCTAACATCCGGCTGCCAGGGTGTGTGGTCAGATCCGGCCTTTCTGTGGAAACCCACATGAACTCTTAACGAAACCTACGAAAAGATCAGGGGAACTGCAGCGCGGCTACGAGAGCCCCCGGACCCGGGCGGTGATGTTAGCAAAAGGGCCGAACCATACCCGTTGTGGGATGTGAAGTGAGCGTGAGAGACGCACTCTGGCCCGGCCCGAACGGAGATGGTAGCAAACGGCCGAGGCCGCGCTGCCTCCTGTGCGCTTAGATGAACTGCAGAATGATCACCACCAGCACGATGATCACTACGATAGCTATGATGAATTGTATTATGCCCTCACCTCCCCACTCGCTTATCCCCTCGGGAGTAGGATACAAGAAAAAGGACCGAGGCCCCGTAGGACCCCGACCCGCGCTTCTTTAGTTAGCCGCACATTGAAACATCCGTAACTTTTTGTGGTATGGTGTGATTGCGGGCGGAGGTCTTAGGTCGGTTGGGTTGCCAATCCCTTTCCAAGAGCGAGTGCTCTATCCTGCCCATCGCCCGCCTTTATGGGGCGGAGTAAAGGCCGAGGCCCCGATAAAGGACCCGGGCTCTAGTTGAATCACTTGGGTACGCGCATAATGTCCTGTTGGTCTCCGGGGCGGGGGTCGCGCACAAGGTAGTCGGCCTCGACCCTCGCTGCTGCCCGAGCCAAGCCCTCCGCGCGGAGCGGCATGACAATGAACCGCCCCGACGTCAACGCTGGCGCGTGAACAACGCCGATGCTTTCAAACATTTGCATGTGGGCCTCGGGATTATCGAAGTTAGCCCGTGCGAACCT
>JALYGY010000025.1 GCA_030776865.1 Actinomycetota bacterium
TAGAACCCGTCCTCGACGTGGATAACCTCGTCCGTGAGTTCGCGCGGCTCAAGGTAGTTGTCCGGGAGAGATAGCCGAGTAGCTGAGACGCCCATCGGCGTCGAGCCCGATGGCTCTTGTAGATACAGTGCAGGCCCTCCTGGTGGGCCTCCTGTCGTTGTGGTTCTTTGGGTGGGTCGGCACGGTGTTTCTCTCATCCACCCGGGTCGTCTTCACCACGGCATTCGACCGGGTGCTTCCGGAGGTCGTCTCCAGGACCTCGCGCAACGGCGTCCCGTACGTAGCGCTGGCGCTCATGCTCATCCCCTCCATCCCGATCAGCTAACTCTACGCGTTCGGGGAGAACTTCGCCACCTACACCCTGGACGCCACGCTGGTCATCGCGATCACCTTTCTCGGCTCGGAGATTGCGGCGGCGGTGCTTCCGAAGCGCAAGCCCGAGACCTACAGCGCGTCACCCATAGCCCGCTACAACGTCCTCGGCATCCCGCTGGTGACCGTGGCGGCAGTCGCCTTCGCCGTCTTTCTGGTCTTCTGTTTGATCAAGTGGATGACCGACGCGACCTACGGCGTCAACAACGGCCAATCCCTGATCTACATGCTGATCCTCTACGGAGTGGCGCTCGGCCTCTACGTGGGCTTCAGGCGCTACCGGCGAGCCCAGGGGATGGACCTCAACATGGTCTACAGCGAGATTCCGGAGGAATAGCGTATCAGCATTTCAGCCCGCCACCCGGCTTCGCCAGGCGGCTAGTCAGCAAAGGTTTTCGAGGAGATGCTCTTGGGCATCTCCTCTTCTATTGGCTCCATCCCCGCGAAAGCTGAAAGGGTGACTAGCTGAAAGGGTGACTAGCTGAAAGGGTGTGGGCGGCTAAAGCATAGTAGTAGGGGAGGCAGTGCTCGTAGGCCTCCTGCAGCTCCCGGGGCAACGCGGGGTCCCTGCGCTCCGCCCTCTTGATCCCTGTGCTCTGTTGGGCCGCTTCGTGCCACCCTTCCCAGCTCTTCCATTCTTCGACCTCCCCCGGCTCCCACGAGAGGGAGTCCGCCCGGAAAGGTAAACCGACGCGCTCGCAGTAAGCGGAGAGTATGCCCACCGGGTGCTCGGAGAAGACCATGGCGTCGACGACCACCGGGTCCTCTCCGGCCTCCGTGGCGTACCTGAACGCCCAGTAGAGCTCCTCGTAGCCGGTCTCTTCCAGGGTGAAGTCCGGCCACATCTTGTAAAGGGAGGAGAGCACGTACTTCGGGTCCCGCACGATAAAGGTGTTCACGAAGTTGGAGATAAACTCCGGGCCCATTACCCCCTTGGCTTGGTAGGCCATGTCTTTGAAGAACACCCGCCTCCCACGCGGCCTGAGCACCTCCGCCAGAACCCTCTCGTAGTTGTGCTCCGGGTCGGGCTCCACGTCCGAGTAGCGGTCGCTGAGGCGATCCTCGCCGTAGTAGTAGGAGGCCGAGAAGGGTTCGTGAAGGACCTCCAAGTCCTCCCTCTCGACAAAAGAGCGCTCGAAGGCGGTCGAGAGGGAGCGGGGCACGGCCCAGAGGGCTATAGGTTTAGCCATCTACCCGGAGATCAGGGCCCTAAGGCGGTCCTGTACGGCCTCTATCGGCACGCGCTCCTGCTCCATGGTGTCGCGGTTACGGATGGTGACCTTCTTGTCGTCTAGGGTGTTGAAGTCCACCGTCACGCAGAAGGGCGTGCCGGCCTCATCCTGGCGCCTGTAGCGGCGGCCGATGGAGCCCGAGTCGTCGTAGAACAGGCGGTAGTCGCCCTTGAGGTCGTCGTAGAGCTTTTTGGCGACCGTCGAGACGGGTTCCTTCTTGCTCAAGGGGAAGACGGCGGCCTTGGTGGGGGAGATGCGAGGGTGGAGCTTCAGAACGGTGCGCTCCTCTCCGCGAACCTCCTCCTCGTTGTAGGCGTCGACGAGAAAGGCGAGCATCACCCTGTCCGGACCGACCGCGGGCTCCACGACGTAGGGGATGTAGCTCTCGCCGGTGGCCTGGTCGAAGTAGGAGAGGTTCTCGCCCGAGTATTCCTGGTGTTTCTTCAAGTCATAATCGGTGCGGTTCGCGATACCCTCCAGCTCCGACCACCCAGCGAACGGGAAGTTGTACTCGATATCTACGCCGCGGGTCGCGTAGTGCGCCCGCTCCTCATCGGACTGCTCCCTCTTGCGCAGGTTCTCCTTCTTTATGCCGAGGTCCAAATACCACTTGAAGCGCTCCTCGATCCAGTACTCGTGCCACTCGGCGTCCGTGCCGGGCTCCACAAAGAACTCCATCTCCATCTGCTCGAACTCGCGGGTGCGGAAGATGAAGTTGCCCGGCGTGATCTCGTTCCGGAAGGACTTCCCGATCTGGGCTATCCCGAACGGCACCTTGACCCGGCTCGTCTGGAGCACGTTCTTGAAGTTGACGAAGATCCCCTGCGCCGTCTCGGGCCTCAGATAAGCGATGTTCTCGGGGCTCTTTACGGGCCCGGTGTAGGTCTCGAACATCAGGTTGAAGGGGCGCACGGGCGCAAAATCCCTGCCGCCGTCCGCCGGGTCCTTTATCCGATCGTCGCTCTGGATGATCTCGGTCAGCTTCTCGGGGCTCAGACCCTCGACGTCGAGGCCCGTGGCGCCCTCGATCAGGTGGTCGGCCCGGTAGCGCCGCCCCGAGGTCCGGCTCTCGACGAGCATGTCATTGAAGCCCGAAACGTGCCCGGAGGCCTCCCACACCTTCGGGTGCATGATGATGGCGGCGTCTATGCCCACCACGTCGTCGCGCATGTGGACCATGCGGCGCCACCACTCCTCCTTTATGTTCCGCTTCATCTCGACGCCCAGAGGGCCGTAGTCGTAGGAGGAGCGGATGCCGCCGTAGATCTCCGAGCTCTGGTAGACGAAGCCCCGACGCTTACAGAACGCGACTATCCTCTCCATCTCGACCGTTTGCGACACGAAAATCCTCCGGAATTCTCAGGGGTGCTACGCCGTAAACATAGAAGAGTATAGCCCAGAGAAAGCATCGGGTTGAACCGGCGCGCGGACACTGCAAAAGATATAATGTGCGAGTGGAAACTCTTCTCGCGGTTGGCAGCGGCGTCGGGCTCTCCTCCGTGGCGGGGGTAAGGGCCTACCTGCCGCTCGCGCTCGTGGGTATCTTCGCCCGCCTCGGGCTCTTCGAGCTGCGGGCGCCCTTTGATCTGCTCGGCGACTGGCTCGTTATCGCGGTGCTCCTTGCCCTGGCATTCGTGGAGAGCGGGCTGGACAAGATCCCGGCGCTCGACACGGTTCTGGACGTGGTACAGACCCCGATCCGGATCATAGCCGGCGCGGTGCTCTTCTCGGCGGCGCTCGAGGCGGGGCTGAGCGTCGAGGCCATCCCGGAGCTCGCTGCGGGCGGCACCGTCGCCGGGACGGTCGCCGTCCTCAAGGCCGTCCTGCGGCCCCCCGCGAACGCGGCCTCGGCGGGCGTATCGGCGCCTTTCCTGAGCACTCTCGAGGACGTGGTGGCGGTGGTTGGCGGCATCCTGGCCGTTCTGGTGCCGCTGGTGCCGCTGCTCCTCGTCGCGTTTCTGTTGTTCTTTTTCTACCGCATCAGGAGGCGGCGGGGAAGAAAGTACGGGGGTCTCCGCATCCTCGGCGACTAGTGTATCCGGCGGCGCTGCCGGGGAGGGTGCTATGGATGACAACGAGGTCATGATAGTCAGAGCGGACCGGGAGACCCCTTTCTCCCGGGGTATCCTGGCGCAGACCCTCTCCCAGGCCGGCGCCAGACCCGAGCTTGCGCACCAGATCGCCAACGAGGTGCGCGCCGAGCTTCTGGCCGAGAAGCGCTACACGGTCGAGGAGGAGGAGGTCCTCGCCCGGGTCAGGGACAAGCTCGTCAAAAAGGACGCCATAGTCGTCAGCAGGCTGGACAAGTGGCGCATACTGCGGGAATCCACCGAGCCGATCGTGGTGCTCATCGGCGGGGCGACCGGGGTGGGGACGAGCACTTTAGCCGCCGATGTCGCCCGCAGGCTGAACATCCAGAGCGTCATAGGTACGGACTCGATCCGCGAGGTCCTCCGGCGCGCTATAAGCCCGGACCTTCTCCCCATACTCCACAAGAGCTCCTACGAGATAAAGCGCAAGGATCTCAGGGTGCCGGTCGAGGAGGAGGAGACGGTTCTCTTCGGTTTCCGGGTGCAGGCCTCGCAGGTCGCGGTCGGGGTCGAGGCGATCGTGGATAGGGGTCTCAAAGAGGGGACGAACCTCGTCATCGAGGGCGTGCACCTGGTGCCGGAGCTGATCCTGGGCCGCTACAGGGACCACCCGAACGTCTGCCCGCTGGTCGTGTACCTCTCGGACGAGCACGTGCACCGCTCGCGGTTCTACATCCGCGCTCTAGGCACGGCGATGCGCCGCCCGGCCGAGGAGTACATCGCCTACTTCAGGGAGATACGCCAGATCCACGACTACATCGTCGAGAGCGCCGCCCGGGTCGGCGTTCAGGCGGTCGAGAACATCGCTATGGAGAACACCTCCGACGCCGCGGTCGAGATAGTCGCCAACCGGGTCTCGGGGATCGCCGAGAAGGCTGGCCGGCGCTCCTCGTCGCTTCTCCTGGACCCCGGCACGCCCCGGCAGGGGGTCCCGATATCCTACGCAGAAGGCGGTTAGAATGAGCGAAGAGGTTCCCGGGAGGGAGACGGGAGTACTGGACAAGCAGCGGGTGAGAACCTTCTTGCTCGGTGGGGCCGCGGGGATCCTAGCCGGCATACTCCTCGCCCCGCGCAGCGGCAAGGAGTTGAGGGGCTCCGTCATGGAGCGCGCGGGGGAAGCCCGCGAGAGAAGCCGCGAGACCCTCTTCGAGGCGCGCGAGCGGATGCAGGAGCGTCTCTCCGAAGCGCGCGAGGGTCCACACCGGGACCCTCCGGAGCCCTCCGGGCGCGAACCGGAGGACGACACTCCGCTACAACCCCCACCCCGGGACTTATCTCGCGGGTTCGAGGACGAGCCCGCAGGGCGGGACGCCGCGAGGTCGGAGGAGCTTCGCAGAAAGGTGCGTGAGACCCGGGCGCGTCTCAGGGGCAGGTTCGACGGGCCCCGGGAGGTCGGGGAGGACCGCGACCCGAGGCCGGACCGATGAGGCCCGCGTCCTTCGTGCCCACGGTCGCTGCGATCCCGCCGGAGGAGGCGGGCGGTGTTCCGGGGCTCGAGGCGGTGATCTCGCACTGGACCGGAGGGACGCGCTCCCCCGAAGAGTGGTTCCGCGAACTGGGCACCTGCTGGGGGACCTCCGGGTTCGTCGCGCACCGGGGCGACGACGTCTTGGGGTTCGTCGTCTACGCCCCCGGCGAGCACCTGCCGCGCGCCGGGACGTACCCGGTGGGGCCCCTGGATGAGAGCGCCGTGCTCTTGGCGTACGTCGCGGGGGACGCGCGCACGCGCCGCAGGCTACTGGTCCGAATGCTCAGGGACCTCAAGCACCGGGGCGTCGGGACGGTGGAGGCGATCGCCAGCGACCGCGGAACGCGACACCACGTGCCGACCCGGTTTCTGCTGGAGAGCGGATGGAAGCCGGTACGTCGGGGGTGGCATGAAGGGAGCCTCTACACGCTTGCGCGCACCGAGCTGGGTAGCACCGTCGAGGTGGGGGAGTTGGCGCGGGGCCTGGTCGGACGGGTGAAGCTGCCCGGCCTTAAGTCACCCGCCCCCGCCCCCGCCCCCGGCACCTTCGCCCGCGTGACGAGCCCGCAAAGGGGCCGCTCCTAAGGAGCGGCTCGGAGCGGCAGTATCGCGGTTTTTACCGCCGAGACACCGGTAGGCGTCGACGCTCTTACCTCCAATATGGTTCGCGGCGGCTCGGGGACGGCGGGAACCGCCGAACTGGTGCCCCCCGGGGCCGAGAGGTCGAGGTCGAAGGATACGGAGCGGTCTCTTCCGGCGGCTAGAGTGTCCACGGTCTCCCGGTAGTAGCGGGCGTTGGAGAGGGCGGTGTTCTCGGAGGAGACCTCCACGGTGAGGTGTACGCCCCTCAGATCTTCGTCGCTCAGGTTCTTCACGCCGACCTCAAACCTCTGATCCGGGAGCGCCCTAAGGGATGCCAGGTCGCCTTCGCCCAGGGTCAACTCCAGTGCGGAACCGGATCGGGCGGGCCGCGGATCCAGCGCCAAGCTCTTCTCGGAGGATCCGGTTCCCAGATTCGCCAGCAGCAGGAAGGCGCCGGCCGTGACAAGGAAGGCGAGGGCCGCTCCGGAGACCCAAGAGAGCGCCTCCCTCACCGCTTGGCCTCTGCCGGGCCTTCGGCGGGGACCTCGTAGAGGTTGTAGAACTCTTTCAGCAGGGCGCCCTTGGGAGCGGCGTGCACGCTAGGCTCCTCGGAGAGGGCGCCGCGGGCGATGATCGCCACGCTCTCGCCGTCGGGAGCCCAGGCAAGATCATCTGGCCCGGTCTTTATCTCCATCTCTTCGTTGATCGTTACGTCCTCGAGATTCTCCGTCCCTACGTCCAAGATGTAGAGGTTGGTCGGAGAATTGGGATTGAAGCGGCCGACCACCGCCAGTCGCTCACCGTCCGGCGAGACCCGGATGCTGGAGGCGATGAAGTCCTCGCCCACACCGGGCATGGGTTCCGGCGTACCCGAGCCCGACGGGATGAGGAAGAGGTCGTAGAGCGGTGTAGCGTTCCCGGCTGGGGACACCTTCTCTCTCCCGGCCACGTAACAGATGCCCCGTTTGGTCCACTGCGGAGTGCCGATGATCTCCAGGCCCTCGTTCAGCCGCGCTATCCTCCGGTGGGCCCCATCCCTGAGGTCCAAGACGTGCAGCTCTGAAGTCGCGAGATCTCCGGGATGGCGTGCCGCCAGGGCGACCCTGTGACCGTCGGGGGAGAGCGAGATGCCGGTGACACGGCCCTCGATGAGGCCGGTGTAGAAGCGGTCCACCGCCCCGTCGTCGTGAATCAGCGCGAGTCTGCCCTCGTAAGGCCCGACCTCGAGGACGACGATCAGGCCCTCCCCTTCGGGTCCGGGGTTCATCGCCAGGATATCCGTCGCGACCTCCTCCACGTCGAGCGACCCTTCTCGGAAGCGTGCCCGGTACACCGACCTCGGCACCTCGTCCGTACCACCCGGAGGTTTTTCCACGGTTACCGAGCCAGAAGCCAGGCCGAAGATGGCCAGGCTGCTCTCCGAGGTCCACTCGACATCTTCGGCCACAAGGTCCCTGGTCGTCCAGCGCCTGACGTCTCTGGCTTTTACGGCCCTGTCCACTACGTAGCCGTCTACGGTGAAAGCTATCCGGTCGCCGCGAGGGCTCCAACTCGGCGATGCCTTGTAGCCGGGGCCTGAGCTCAGGGCGCGCGTCCCGGGACCCAGGCCCGCATCCGCGCCCCCCTCTGCGGCGGACAGGGATGATATGGACATCTCCTCGTCCTCCTTTAGGCACCCGGGGAGAACCAAGATCATCGCGGCCAGCAGAACCGCGTGCCCGCACCTCCTATATCGCATAGCTTGCGGAGCGCGTGAGGGGCGTCTTGGGGATACGGACCACAAAGGCGGAGCCTACGCCGACTTGGCTCTCGACGGAGATGTCGCCGCCGTGCATCTCGACGAGCTGCTTGCTGATGGCGAGGCCCAGGCCGCTCCCTCCGGTCGTGCGGGAGCGGTCCTTGTCCACCCTGTAGAACCGCTCGAAGAGTTGGTTCAGGTCCTCGTCCGGGATGCCCACGCCCGTGTCCCGGACGCGCACGGTCAGGTACAAGGCCTCTTCTCTTATCGAGACGTCCACGCGGTCGCCGGGGTCGGAGTACTTGATCGCGTTGTCGAGCAGGTTGAGGAAGACCTGGTAGAGCTTCTGGACGTCGCAGACGCACCGGTGCTCGCCCGCGTCGTCGAAGTAGATGGCGATGCCGAACCTCTCGGCCTTGGCCCGTATGGACTCTATGGCGGTACCTACCACCGTGCTCAGGTCGGCCGGCCCCACCTCGAGCTGGTACTGCCAGGAGTCCATCTGGGACAACGTCATCAGCTCCTCGACCATCCCCCGGATGCGTTTGAGTTCCTGGTCTGCCAGCTCCA
>JALYGY010000026.1 GCA_030776865.1 Actinomycetota bacterium
GCCCGCCACGGGAAGGACGCTTGCCCTCAACACAAGAACTACCCCGCCGAGGAGGTGGAGGAGGCGGTGTGGCGGGTCGTGTTCGGCTTGCTCAAGGACCCCCAGACGCTGCGAGTTGGGTTGGAGGTGATGATAGAGCTTGAACGTAAGGGCCTGAGGGGCGACCCCGATGAACAGGCCAAAATGTGGCTGTCGCGGATAGCGGAAGCAGAACGTATGCGGGGCGGCTACCAGGAACTCGCCGCCAAGGGACTAATGACTCTGGAGGAACTCGGGGAGAAGCTCGCAGAGTTGGAAGCAACGAAAAGAACGGCCGAACGAGAGCTTACCACTCTTACGAACAGGCGAGAGAGCATAGAAATGTTGGAAAGGGATAAAGATGCCCTGCTAGAGTCCCTTGTCGCTATGACGCCGGAAGCCTTCGACGGGTTGGCTTCCGAAGAGCGCCACCGGATCTACAAAATGATGAAGCTGAAGGCCAACGCGCTGTTGGCCTTCAGCGTCGAGGTAAACGGTGTCATCGCTCCAACCGACGAAGTTAGCGCATTAGAATTAGCGTCGTGACGATGAAGGTCTACAAGAGGGGACGGAGGACCGACCGCGGGGGAGGGAGGCAGGGCGGGGTTCTGCGCGCTTTCTTTGTGGTCTTGCTGGTCCTGTTCGTACTCATGCTCGCCTACCTGTTCCTCCCCTTCGGAGCGCAGCGGGTGGTGCTTCTAGGGAGCGACGCGCGGGCGGGGGAGGCCTCGCGCTCGGACACCATCGTGGTGGCCAAGGCCGGAGAGGGGATGCTCGCGGTGCCGAGGGATACGCTGGTGGAGATCCCTGGTCTCGGCGAGGACAAAATCAACGCCGCGTTCGCCACCGGCGGACCGGAGCTCACCGTAAAGACCCTCGAGAACCTCACCGGACTCCCTATAAACAACTACATCGTAGTGCACTTTGACGGGGTAGAGGATATCGTCAACGCCTTGGGCGGCGTCACGTTCGAGGTCGAGCAGCCCATAGAGGTTGGGATCGAGGGTCGCCGCGTCTTTATCCCCGCCGGCACTCAAACCCTGAACGGGATCGAGGCTCTGGCCTACGTCCGCTTCCGGGACACCCCGGCTGCGGACATAGGGAGGATAGGACGCCAGCAGAGATTTTTGCAGGAGCTGGCCAATGAGGCCACCTCGCCCGCGAAGCTGCCGCGTCTCCCGGCCACGGCGCGGGCCGTCTGGCGCAACATCGATACCAACATAAACCCTCTGGAGGCCGCTCGGTTCGCCATAAGGATGCGGCTCTCAGGCGGTATGGAGGCCGAGATCTACCCCGGCACGCCACAGTACATCGGCGGCATCTCCTACTGGGTGCCGGACCGGAAGGCTGGCCAGCAGGTAATAGAGGAGACGATCGAATAGCCGGTCAGCTAAAGCGAGCTTGAGCCCAGCGAATCCGACGAAGTTGGTGTCGCCTACGCCCGCGTGGGCGAGGTATTACTCGTTTATCCGAGGGCGTGCTAGTCGCTGCTCTGCCCGCTCGGATACTTGCTGGCTAGCAACTCGTTCACATCGGTAAACTGCGTGCCCGATTCCTTGTAATGGTCTATGATCCGAGGTAGCGCATCCACCGTTTGCTGGTGGGCGTCGTGCAAAAGAATTACCCTGTCCGTCCTTCCTCGTCCCTTAGACACCTTATCTCTAACAACGTTTTGGACAACCTTCTGAGGCCGGTTCGTCAGCAACCAGTCTTGCGAGTCGTCGGTCCACATCACGACGAACAGCTCTTGCCCCCGAATGACTCTCTGGAACGCCGGTAACATGCTCGGGTTGTTGAAATAAGGCTCGCCGTAGGGCGGACGCATCAAGACCATCGGATAGTGGTATCCGAGAGCCTTATCCACGGCTTCCTGGGTGCTGAGCAGCTCCTGGCGCATCTGCAGAGGTCTCAAGTACGACATGTCGAAGTGATTGTAGGTGTGGTTTCCCAAGGTGTGGCCTTCATCCACGATGCGCCGCAGTAGGCGTGGGTGCTCTGCTACGTAGCGTCCGACCACGAAGAAGGTGGCTTTAACATCATGCTTTCGCAGCGTATCGAGGATTAGTGGTGTGGTATGTGGGTCCGGGCCATCGTCGAAGGTTAGGGCGACCTTATGCCCCGAGGACGCGGGTTCACCGGGGGTCGCTAGATCTGGCGATGGGTCCTGGGCTTGCGCCGCGGTCCAGACCTTATCCATGTCCAGCGATGGCGGAGCCGGGGGAGCAGGAGGGAGACCAGCTTCTACAAGTGAGACAGACTCTCTATGCTTCGGTTTGGAGGAGGCAGTGCCGTAGATCAACGCTCCAACCGAGAAAAGCGAAAGCATCATCAGAGCGAACAAAGCCCACCGCAAGATACGGCGAAGGCGGTAAACACGATGAAAGTTGCTAAAAGGTGTCTCGGAGACTGACCTTCCTCTTGCAACTCTCTCGGAAGCGTGTCTCCCCTCCAGTATCAGTAGGTTTGCTGAAGCCCCGCCGGTACGGCCCAAAGCGTACTCTCCCCTCTCCCAAGACCGTAAACCTCAGGCCGTTGCTTAGCCTTTGTGTACCGAGCAACACCCAAAAGCCACCTGTT
>JALYGY010000027.1 GCA_030776865.1 Actinomycetota bacterium
CCCTCTACGGTCCGCCGGACTCTTGAGAACGCCCGCTGCGTTGTGGCCGACGCAGAGCGCCACGAGGACCTCGAGACTCTCGTGCGCGCCGTGCCCCATCGCTCGGAGGTGCTCTGGGCGGGATCCGCCGGGCTCGCCCTCGCCCTCGGCGGCGTCTACCCCGGTCCTCACTCCCGAACGTCGCCCGCCGCGCCCGCTCCGGTCCACAAGGTTCTGGTCGTGGTCGGAAGCCTGAGCAGGGTGTCCCGGAGACAGTTGCACTCGTTGGCACAGGAGTACGGGTGCGTGACGGCGCCCGTCGATGATCGGTCCGGCGCGGTGGAGGAGGCGCTCGCCCATGCGCGGGCGGCTTTGTCAGGGAGCGCTTGCGCAGCCGTGCATTCCACGGAAAACAGGAATGCTTCCGACGCCGGGTCGTTCGTCGGGACGTTGGCGGAGGTCGTCGCCTGCCTCTCCGAAGAGGGTCTCTTCGATGCGCTGGTGCTCACCGGAGGGGAGACGGCGCTCGGGGTGGCGCGACGGCTGGGTGCGGTGGGGATCCGGCTCGAGGGGGAAGTGGAGCCTGGTATCCCTGTAGGAACCCTTATCGGCCCGAGCCCGTACCGGGTGGTCACCAAGGCCGGGGGTTTCGGCGAACCGGGTTCGTTGGTAAGAGTAGTAGAAGGACTTCTGGGAGAAGGGAAGGAACGAGGCCCATGGACGCGCCACTCATAGCCGTCACGATGGGAGACCCGGCGGGGATCGGGCCCGAGATCGTCGCCAAGACGTTCTCCCAAGGAGGGTTCCGCAACGAGAACCCTGCCCTCGTCGTCGGGGACCCCGGCATCCTCGAGCGCGCCGCGAAGCTCTTGGAGCTAGCGCTTCGCGTCAACGCTGTCTCCGTGCCGGAGGAGGCCGCCTTCGAGCCGGACACCGTGGACGTGCTCGCGGTCGGCGAGGTTCCAAAGGACCTGCCGTTCGGAGAGCTCGACGCTCGGGCGGGCGACGCGGCGTTCCGGTACGTGCAGAGGGCGACGGAGCTGGCGAGCGCCGGGCGCGTGGGGGCGATAGCGACCGCCCCTCTGAACAAGGAGGCCATGCACCTGGCGGGCCACGAGTACCCGGGGCACACAGAGATCCTCGCCGAGCTAACCGGCACCGAGGACTACGCGATGATGCTCGTCACCGACGAGCTGAAGGTGATACACGTCAGCACCCACGTCTCCTTGAGGGAGGCCATAGAGAGGGTAAAGCCCGAGCGGGAGCTGGCCGTGATGCGGCTCGCCCACGACGCCTTGCGCAAGCTCGGCGTCGAGAACCCTAAAGTGGCCGTCGCCGGCCTGAACCCTCACGCCGGCGAGAACGGACTCTTCGGCACCGAGGATCTGGAACACATAGCCCCGGCGGTGGAGCTAGGCAGGGAGGAGGGAATCGAGGCCACCGGTCCCTGGCCGCCGGATACCGTCTTGATGCGGGCCCGGCGGGGGGAGTTCGACGTAGTGGTGGTGCAGTACCACGACCAGGGGCACATCCCCGTGAAGCTGATGGGCTTCGACACCGGTGTGAACGTCACCGTGGGCCTGCCGTTCTTCCGCACCAGCGTGGATCACGGCACCGCTTTTGATATCGCCGGAACCGGCAAGGCCGACCACGCGAGCATGCAAGCGGCTATCGCCCTCGCCCGCAAGCTCGCGGCGGCGGAGGAGCGCGCAGAGGAAAGGAGCTAGAGGATGCGTTTTCCACAGGTGGTCAAGGTCCGGCAGGATTTCCCCCGGCCCCGCGTAGGGGATGTGGAGGAGGCCCTGCGGGAACAGTGCGAGAGGGGGGAGATAGGGTCCCGGATCGAGCCCGGCATGCGGGTTGCGATCACGGCCGGGAGCCGTGGCATCTCAGGTATAGACAGCATCTTGCGTTCTCTCGTCCGGATCCTTATAGATGCCGGCGCCGCGCCCTTTATCGTTCCGGCGATGGGGAGCCACGGAGGGGCCACGGCCGAAGGACAGGTGGAGATCCTAAAGAGTCTCGGGGTCACGGAGGAGTCCGTGGGGGCTCCGATCCAGTCCTCAATGGAGGTCGTCGAGCTCGGGGAGACCGAGAGCGGCGTCCCCGTCTACATGGACCGCATAGCTTCGGAGGCGGACGGGGTCGTGATCGTCGGGAGGATCAAGCAGCACACCGACTTCCGCTCAGACGTGGAGAGCGGCCTCCTGAAGATGTCCTCCATAGGCCTGGGGAAACACGCCGAGGCCCTCGCCCTTCACGCCCACGGCGTAAAGGGCATAAGGGACTACATGGTCGAGGCTGGCAAGAAGGTCTTCTCTTCGGGGAAGGTGCTCTTCGGAGTCGGCATCGTCGAGAACGCTTACGAGGAGACCGCGATGATAGAGGCCATCCCCCCGGAGCACGTCGTCGAGCGCGAGGCGCAGCTGCTAGAGGAGTCCGCCAGGCTCATGCCGAAGCTGCCCGTCTCCGACATAGACGTCCTCTTCGTGGATGAGCTCGGCAAGAACTTCAGCGGCACCGGCATGGACACCAACGTCATCGGCCGCTTCCGCATCCCCGGCGTCGAGGAGCCCGAGAGCCCCCGTGTGAAGTACCTCATCGTCAGCGACGTCAGCGAGCCGGCCCACGGCAACACTCTAGGCGTCGGCCTCGCCGACCTGACGACGAGGCGTTTGTTCGAGAAGGTCAACTACGGCGCCATGAACCAGAACGTCCTCACCAGCACGTTCCTCGAGCGCGCCAAGATCCCGATGGTCCTCTCTAACGACCGGGAGGCGCTGCAGGCCGCCATCCGCTGCAACTGGGGCGTCGCGCCGGAGGATACCCGCTTCGTGCGCATCCCGAACACGCTGCACCTCCGCTACCTCTACCTCTCCGAGAACCTCCTGGACGAGGCTGTAGCGAACGGCAACGTGGAGGTCGTGGAAGGGGCCGCCGAGATGGAGTTCGAAGGGGACGGCTACTTCACGCGCTTCGGCGCGGACACCGGAGAGCAGACCGTAAGCCTCGCCTCGGGCGGGGATGACGGCTACTACAAGGACCGTTAGCGGTCAGATGCTGGTGTGGTAGCGTATTCCGAAAGCCGTTCGTCGAAGCATGGGGAGCAGGGATGCAACTCTTCGAGAAGCTCATAGAGTACCCCGAAGCCGTGAGGCTGGTGCTCGAGAACACGCGCCGGCTGCCCGCGGAGGACGTGCCGCTCGTGGAGTCTCAGGGTCTCGCGCTGGCCGAAGACGCAAGAGCAAGGTTCGACTCGCCGCCGTTCGACAACTCGGCGGTTGATGGCTACGCCGTGAGGAGCGCTGACGCAGAAGCCGGACGTACTTTCAGGGTGGTGGACGAGGCCCCGGCGGGGCGTCCGGCCGCAAAGAGCGTCGGGGAGGGCGAGGCCATAAAGATCTTTACCGGCGGGGTCATCCCCGAGGGCGCCGACGCGGTCGTGATGGTCGAGAACACAACCGGTTGGGGAGAGAGGTTCGAGCTCAAGAAGGCAGCCTCCCCAGGCCAGAACGTGCGCGGGAGCGGCGAGGACGTGCGCGGAGGCGACGTCATCTTGAAAAAAGGAGCGGAGGTCGGGCCGCCCGAGATAGCCCTCGCGGCGACGCAAGGCTACGGGGGGTTGACGGTTTACAGGCGCCCGAAGGTGGTGGTTCTCTCCACGGGCACCGAGCTGGTCG
>JALYGY010000028.1 GCA_030776865.1 Actinomycetota bacterium
CCGTCTCCCAGTTCGGCGGCACCTCCCCGATGGGGCGCCCGGCCCAGCCCGCGGAGCTGGCACCCGCCTTCGTCTTTCTCGCCTCCCAGGAGTCCAGCTTCGTCAACGGCGAGACCCTGGGCGTCACCGGCGGACAGCCTCTGCCGTAGGCGCGGCGGCTTCGCCACCGCGCGCCATCAGCACCATCAGCAGTCAGCTTTCAGCTTCAGGGCTCCCTCGGTAGACGCTGCCGGGCGTCCGGACCACTTCGGCAAGACCCCATGCCGATCACGACGACGAAGCGCGGTCGGTAACCTGACGGCTGATGGCTGAAAGCTGACCGCCATAAATGCTAGGCTTATAGATGAGGAACGGCCTTGGGCATCGTCGTCCAGAAATACGGCGGGAGTTCGGTGGCGACGGCCGAGCACATAAGGGCCGTTGCCAAGAGGGTGGAGCGTGCCCGGGATTCGGGTCTGGACCTCGTCGTGGTCGTCTCGGCGATGGGCAAGACCACGGACAGGCTACTCGAGCTGGCGGGCGAGGTGAGCCGGGACCCTTCTGCGCGCGAGATCGACCAGCTGCTGGCGACCGGCGAGGAGCAGTCGGTGGCGCTCCTGGCGATGGCGCTGCACGATCGGGGTGTGGCGGCGGTCTCCCTTACGGGGCCGCAGGCGGGGATGACGGTAACAGGGCGCTACGGCTCGGGTGTGATCTCCGAGATAAGACCCGAGCGCATCCACGGGCTCCTCGAAGAGGGCCAGGTCGTTATCGTCGCGGGCTTTCAGGGGATGAACGCTTTGGGCGACGTGATGACGCTCGGGCGTGGCGGGTCGGACACGACCGCCGTTGCGCTCGCGGCGGCCTTGAAGGCGGAGCGGTGTGAGATCTACACCGACGTGGACGGCGTCTACAGCGCCGACCCCCGCCTGGTGCAGGGTGCGCGCCGCATCCCCGTCATCTCGCCGGAGGAGATGGCCGAGATGTCGTGGCGCGGGGCGAGGGTGATGCACCCGCGCGCCGTGGAGTTGGGGGCCCTCTACAGGGTAGAGATACACGTCCGCTCGTCTTACTCAGAGGGGCCGGGCACGGTTATAACGGGAGGCGAGCACTTGGAGCACCTGGAGACCCGAGAAACCCTAGCCGGCATCGTCCACGATCTGGACGTCGCGCGCGTAACCCTCAACGGTATCCGCACCGGACCCGGAACCCTGAGCCGCATCTTCGGGCCTCTGGCCGAACGGGGCATCTCCGTGGACATCATCGTCGAGAGCGGCGTCAAGGGGGGAGCGGCGGACGTGGCCTTCACCGTGCGCAAAAGCGACTTCGCGGAGGCGAGGAGGCTCGCGGGCGGGGTGGCCGACGCTTTAGGCGGCGCTGTCGAGGGCGAGGAGGGTCTGGGCAAGGTCTCGGTAGTGGGGACGGGTATGCTCAACCGCCCCGGTTACGCGGCGAGGATGTTCGCTTCTCTGGGCGAGGCTAACATCCCCATAAGGATGGTCTCGACCTCGGAGATTCAGGTAACATGCGTCGTACCGGCGGAAAGGGTTGAAGAAGCGGTCCGGCAACTTCACAAGGACTTCGAGCTGGAGGAGAGAGATGTTTAGCGGTACATTCACGGCCCTCATCACACCTTTCAGGAACGGCGAGGTGGACGTCGAGGCCCTTGAGGGCATGGTCGAGTTCCAGATCCAGCACGGCGTCAGCGGCCTCGTGCCCTGCGGGACCACCGGCGAGACCCCGGCGATGAGTGAGGCGGAGGACCGCGCCGTCGTGGAGGCCGTCGTGCGGGTGGCGAACGGAAGGGTGCCCGTGGTCGCCGGCACCGGCTCCAACAGCACGGACATGGCGATCAAGTACACCAGGATGGCCCAGGAGGTGGGCGCCGACGGCTCGCTGCAGGTCGCCCCCTACTACAACAAGCCCACCCAGGAGGGTCTACTTAGGCACTTCGCCGCGATAGCCGAGAGCACCGACCTGCCTTTGATCCTCTACAACATCCCCGGCCGCACGAGCGTGACCATCTCGGCCGAGACCATGGCTCGTCTGGCCGAGATCCCCAACATAGTCGGGGTCAAGGACTCCACCCTCTCGATGAACATGATTAGCGACGTTATAAACCTCTGCGGCGAGGATTTCGACGTCCTCTCCGGCGACGACCCGATGACGTTGCCGTTGATCGCCCTAGGAGGACGGGGGGTGATCTCCGTCGCCTCCAACGTAGCCCCCGGCGCCGTCTCCGAGATGGTGAAGGCGCTGCTGGAGGGTGAGTGGGAACGGGGCCGCGAGCTCCACTACGAGCTGCTCCCCCTCTTCAGGGCGCTCTTTTTCGAGACGAACCCTATCCCCGTGAAGACCGCAGCCTCCCTGCTCGGACTGTGTAGCGACGAGATGCGCCTCCCGCTCATCCCGATGACCGGCGAGAACCTGCGCCGGCTGCAGGAGGCCATGGACCGCTCCGCCCACCTCCTCCCTACCCCAGAGGAAGTGTGACTAGGGTAGCCGTCGTCGGCGCGGCGGGTCGGATGGGGCGCGAGGTCGTACGCGCCGTCCTCGGGGACGGATCGTTCGAGCTCGTCGGCGGCGTCGTCGAACCCGGCTCGGACGAAGCCGGCGCCGACCTTGGCGAGCTCTGCGGTATGGGGAGGGTCGGGGTCGCAGCCACGGAAGAGCCACCCGATAACGTCGAGGCCCTTATCGAGTTCACCACCCCCCAGGCGACCGTCGAGCATCTCTCGTACAGACGACCCGTCATCATCGGCACCACGGGGCTCTCGGAGGCGCAGCTCACGCGGGTCGAGGAGGCGGCTAGAGGCGTCCCCGTGGTCCTCGCCCCCAACATGAGCGTCGGGGTGGGCTTGGTCAGGGAGGTGGTGCGCGAACTCTCCGAGAAGCTCGACCCCTCCTACGACATCGAGGTCGTAGAGACCCACCACAGGAACAAGGTGGACGCCCCCTCCGGCACGGCGCTCCTTCT
>JALYGY010000029.1 GCA_030776865.1 Actinomycetota bacterium
CTCGATGGAGTAGACCAGGTTGTCGGCGTTGTTGCGCACGTCGGCCTCTTCGCGACGCCGCTGGTCCTCCTCGGCGTGCGACTCCGCATCGCGCACCATCTGCTCGATCTCTCCGTCAGAGAGGCCACTCGAGGCCGTGATCGTGATCCGCTGCTCCTTGCCGGTCCCGAGATCCTTGGCCCCGACGTTGACGATGCCGTTGGCGTCTATGTCGAAGGAGACCTCGATCTGGGGTACGCCCCTGGGCGCGGGCGGGATCCCCACCAACTGGAAGTTGCCGATCAGCTTGTTGTACGCCGCTATCTCGCGCTCGCCCTGATACACCTTGATCTCGACGGAGTTCTGGTTGTCGTCGGCGGTCGTGAACACCTCGCTCTTGCGGGTAGGTATGGTGGTGTTGCGCTCGATGAGCTTGGTGAACACCCCGCCCTTGGTCTCGATGCCGAGGCTGAGCGGCGTGACGTCGAGAAGCAGCACGTCCTTGACCTCGCCCGCGAGCACGCCGGCCTGGATGGCGGCGCCGATCGCGACCACCTCGTCGGGGTTGATGCCCTTGTGAGGCTCCTTGCCCGTGATCTCCTTGACCTGCTCCTGCACCGCCGGGATGCGGGTGGAACCACCGACCAGTATCACCTGGTCTACCTCCCCCGCCTTGAGGCCCGCGTCCCCCATCGCCCGGCGCACCGGCCCGGCCGTCGCCTCGACGAGGTCAGCGGTCAGGTTGTTGAACTGCGCTCTGGTGAGGGTGAGATCCAGGTGCTTAGGGCCGTTCTGGTCCGCGGTGATAAACGGCAGGTTTATCGAGGTGCTCGTCGTGGAGGAGAGCTCTCTCTTGGCCTTCTCGGCCGCCTCGACGAGCCGCTGGGTCGCCATCTTGTCCTTCGAGAGGTCTATGCCCTCCGCCTTCTTGAACTCGGAGACCATCCACTCGACGACCTTGGCGTCAAAGTCATCACCGCCGAGGTGGTTGTTGCCGCTGGTGGCCTTGACCTCGAAGACCCCGTCGCCGAGCTCCAGGATGGAGACGTCAAACGTCCCACCGCCGAGGTCGAAGACGAGGATGGTCTGGTCCTGTTCCTTGTCCAAGCCGTAGGCCAGCGCGGCCGCGGTCGGCTCGTTGATGATCCGCTTGACGTCCAACCCCGCAATGCGGCCCGCATCCTTGGTGGCCTGGCGCTGGGCGTCCTCGAAGTAGGCCGGGACCGTGATGACCGCCTCGGTCACCTCCTCGCCCAGATACTCCTCGGCGTCCCTCTTGAGCTTCTGCAAGATCATCGCAGAGATCTCCGGCGGCGAGTACTCCTTGCCATCTACCTCGACCCGGACGTCCCCGCCTGAGCCGGACTTGACCTCGTAGCCCACCCGCGACGCCTCCCCCTTGACGTCGCCGTGGCGCCGACCCATAAAGCGCTTGATCGAGTAGATCGTGCGCTCAGGGTTCGTCACGGCCTGCCTTCGCGCCAGCTGCCCGACCAGGCGCTCCCCACTCCTCTTGTCGAACGCAACAACCGAGGGCGTCGTCCTCTCACCCTCGGTGTTCGTGATCACCATCGGGTCACCACCCTCCAGAACCGCTACGCAGCTGTTAGTGGTCCCCAGATCTATGCCAATGCTCTTGGCCACATCCGTACCTCCCGTATAGTCCAGCTATCTAAATCCGCTAAAGTATAAAATCTTAGTGTGTTATGTGCAAGTTTTATCTCCAACCACGAAGCAGAAAAGGTACGCTGGGCGCTTGCGGGATCTTATGCTCAGCGGCTCCGTCGCGAGCAAGAGCAAATACGGCATTTACGGGTTGGGCTGGAGGGTGCGGCTTGGGGGTTGCACCCACTTTACGCTGGCGCGCCGGGGTACGGGAGTGTTCCCGCCGGTAGTGGGTTAGTAAACCGCTTGTCTATGCGGGTTTCGTACCCCGGCGGACCGTGGCGAACACACCTGATACAAGGTAGGATTATGTCTCTGGAGCGGCTGGAGCGGGTTGGGAGGTTTTCGGGAGTTTGGAAGAGACTATTCTGCTGGTAGACGACGACGCGGCGCTCTTGGAGGTGACCTCGATCGTGCTGGCGTCGGAAGGGTATCGGGTGTTGACGGCGGCGGATGGGGTCGAGGCGCTCCGCATACTCGGGCGGGAGACCCTGGATCTGGTCGTTCTGGACATCATGTTGCCGCGGATGAGCGGGTTCGAGGTCTTGAAGAAGATGCGGGAGCAGAGCGACGTCCCGGTGGTGTTGCTCACGGCGAAGAGCCAGTCGGTGGACAAGGTGGTGGGGTTGGAGCTCGGGGCTGATGACTACATAACCAAGCCCTTCGACACCAAGGAGCTGCAGGCGAGGATCAAGGCCGTCCTGCGGAGGTTCGGGCGGCAGGAAGGCAAGGGTCGGGACGGCGTGATCAGGCTGGGGCCGCTCGAGCTCGACCCGAACGGCTACACCGTGAACCGCAACGGGGACCCTTTAGACCTAACGCCGACGGAGTTCAAGATTCTTGCTCTCCTAATGCGGCGCCCGGGGCAGGCTTTCACGCGGGCTCAGATCTCGGAGGCCGTCTCCACGGGTTCGCATTATCTCGCCAGCCGTTACATAGACGTCCACATAAGCAGGCTCCGGGCCAAGATCGAGCTCGACCCGTCGAGGCCGGAGATCATACAGACGGTCCCGAGCGTCGGTTACCGGGCGGCCCGGCCGGGCTAGAGGGCGCGGAGGGAAGCTATAGACAAGAAGGGCAGGAATCTCCTACCGTCTCTGGGTTTCAAGGCCCGGATCTTCGTGGCGCTCGTCGGGATCTCCTCCGTCACCAGCCTGGTCATAGGGCTGGTCCTCTACTACTTCGCCCAGGACCGGCTGGTCACCGCGGAGAACAACCTGCTCGTCGAGCGCTCCAAGATGGCGAACGCTGGCGCGCAGGACTTCCTCGAGGGTCTGCGCAACCCGGAGGATCAAACGCTCCCACCCCCCGACACTTATGCCGAGGAGCTCGTACGGTCGGTGGCCGGCTTGGCGGGCCTGGAGGTGATCTACGTTGGGCCCGACGGCGAACCTCTAGCCGCCCGCGACGGTCTCGCGAACCCCCTGGCCCCCAAAAAGGCCTACGACCGCCTGGGCTTGGGCGAGGAGACCTTGAGAAGGGTAGCATCCTCCCGAGAAGGGAAGGGCCAGCTGGTACGGAGCGAGAGCTCGAACTACGTAACGGTGTGGCCGCTGGCGGCAGCCGACGGGACCGTGAGGGGCGTCATGATCTACGACGCCCCTCAAGAGGAACTCAACCAGACGCTCGCCTTTCTGCGCTACGGCATCCTCGGCGCCATCCTGACGAGCGTGCTCCTCGCCGGGGTCGCGAGCTTCCTCCTGACGCGCCGGGTCACGCGTCCCCTCTCGGAGACGAGGGACGCGGCCATAAGGGTGGCCTCCGGCGACTACGCGGCCGCCGTTCCGATAAAGAGCAGGGATGAGCTGGGCGAGGTCGCGAGGGCTTTCAACTACATGGCCGAGGAGCTAGAGCACTACGTCGGCGAGATCCGGGAGCAGAATAGCCGCCTGGAGGCCGTCCTCGAAGCCTCCCCCGAGGCGCTCGTCACCACCGACCCCGAAGGGCGCGTGACGATGGCCAACCCCGCCGCGGCCCGGTTGCTCGGCATCCGTGGCCACCACCGGGGACGCGCACTTCAAGAGCTAGGCGCACCCCAGGGGATCCTCCTGTGTCTGCGCGAGGCCGCCGCAAACGGGGTCGCCGTTCGGGAGATCGATCTGGGAGACAAAGCTTACTGGGCTTACGCGGCTCAGATGAACCGGGCCGAGAGCGACGCCGCGAGACCCGGCGGGGATATCGGCATCATCCTGGCCGTCAGGGATATAACCGAGCACCGGTCGCTGGAGAGGGCCAAGACCGCCTTTGTCTCCGATGTCTCCCACGAGCTCAGGACCCCCCTGACGACGATACAGAGCGCCGTGGGCCTCTTGGAGCGCGCCCGGGATAGGCTCGATCCGCTTGAACACCGGGCGCTGCAGCTGGCCGAGCAGGAACTGAGGCGCATCCGGGGGATGGTAGAGGAGCTCCTGACGCTCGCCCAGATGGATTCGTGGCAGTATCAGCTGGAGGTCGGCCCGACGGATCTGGGCAGGATCGTCCAGACCGCCATAGAGTCGGTGAAGCCCAAGGCCGAGAGGTTCGGTATCGAGATATGCTTCGATGACGCCGATGAACACCGGTGCGTCTGCGATGCCCAGAAGCTCTACCAGGTCTTCCTCAATTTGCTGGACAACGCCATCAACTACTCCGAGGCTGGGGCCCGCGTCGACATCACGATAGAGGAGAGCGCCTCGTCGCTGACGGTGGAGGTAAGGGACACGGGCGTCGGCATCCCGGAGGAAGAACTGGGCCAACTCTTCGAGCGGTTCTACAGGGTGGACAAGGACCGCTCCCGCGCGACCGGAGGGAGCGGCCTGGGCCTCGCCATCAGCAAGCAGATCGTCGAGATGCACGGCGGCGACATCTCCGTCGAGAGCGAAGTCGGCGTAGGCTCCGCCTTTGTGGTCCGTATCCCCAAGACGCCCCTCACGCGCTCCGCGAGCTATGCGATATAGGAGGTGCGGGCACGCGGTTCTGCTGGCCGCGGTGATCTTGGTTCTCCCCGGGTGCCTAAAGGAGGACGAGGAGATGTCCATATCACCCCTGTCCGCCGCGGAGGGGGGCGCGGATGCGGGCCTGGGTCCCGGGACGCGCGCCCTGAGCTCAGGCCCCGGCTACAAGGCATCGCCGAGCTGGAGCCCTCGCGGCGACCGGATAGCTTTCACCGTAGACGGCTACGTGGTGGACAGGGCCGTAAAAGCCAGAGACGTCCGGCGCTGGACAACCAGGGACCTTGTGGCCGAAGATGTCGAGTGGACCTCGGAGAGCAGCCTGGCCATCTTCGGCCTGGCTGCTGGCACGGTAACCGTGGAAAAACCTCCGGGTGGTACGGACGAGGTGCCGAGGTCGG
>JALYGY010000030.1 GCA_030776865.1 Actinomycetota bacterium
CCATCGGCCACGTCCCGGCGACCGCCATTTTCAAGGGCCAACTCGAGATGGACGACGGTGGCTACATCCTCCAGAAAGAGAACACCATGACGAGTGTGGCCGGCGTCTTTTCGGCGGGGGACGTCTCTGACAAGCGCTACCGGCAGGCCGTTACCGCCGCCGGAGACGGTTGCCGGGCGGCCATCGACGCCGAACGCTGGCTCGAGGAGCAGGGCGAGGCTGAGCACGCCGAAGACCCGGCCGTCTGGACCGCCGAGAAAGACAGGGACCCGGCCAACCTCTAGGGTTCTACCTGGACTACGAGAGCCTCCCCTCCGGGACTCTACTTCCCGCTCTTCAGGTACTTCTCGAACTCGTCCCACGGCAGGCAGTTGATGACGCTCCCTTTCTCGACCCACGCCCGCCGGGCTTGGGAGACGCCGAACTTGGCGAAGCCGAGAGCCGTCTCGTCGTGGGCGTCGGTATCTATGGTGATGCGGACGCCGGCGTTTATGGCTTCTCTAACGTAGGGGACCGAGAGGTCGAGGCGGTCCACGTAGGAGTTCAGCTCGAGGGCGGTGTTTGTGGCGGCGGCCTCTTCTATAAGGCGCGAGACGTCCACCTCGTAGGGCTCGCGGCGGTTCAGGAGGCGGCCGGTGGGATGTCCGATGGTGCCGACGTAGGGGTTGTTCATCGCCCGGATAATGCGCTCGGTCATCGCCTTCTCCCCGACCTTGAACGAGGTGTGGATTGAGGCGACCACGAAGTCCAGCGCGGCGAGGAGGGAGTCCTCGTAATCCAGAGAGCCGTCCTTGAGGATGTCTACCTCCGAGCCGCAGAGGAGCTGGATCTCCCCGTAGGCGTCATTGACCTCCCTGACGGCCTCGATCTTCTTCTTCAAGCGCTCGGGGGAGAGCCCGTTCGCCACCTTGAGGCTCTGCGAGTGGTCGCAGAAGACGAGATACTCATAGCCGAGTGCAAGAGCGGCCTCGGCCATGCTCTCGATCGTCCCCTTGCCGTCCGACCAGTTCGTGTGCACGTGCAGATCCCCGCGTACGTCGGAGACCTCGACGAGGTCTGGCAGCTCACCCTTCTGTGCGGCCTCGATCTCACCCGTGTCCTCCCTTAGCTCCGGCGGGATGTACGGCAGACCGAGCCGGGCGTAGAGCTCCCCCTCGGTGGCGACGGGTTCGTAGTCCCCGGTCCCTTCCTTGGCGAGGCCGTACTCGGAGATGTTGATGCCCATCTTCACGGCCCGCTCCCTGAGCGCGATGTTGTGGGCCTGGCCGCCGGTGAAGTGGTGCAGCAAAGTGCCGAAGGCCTCGGGCGCGACGATCCGGAGGTCCACCTCCACCCCCTTACACACGATAAAGACCTTGGTCGGCCCGTGGGCGAGGACCTCGTCCACGAACGGCGCCTCCGCGAAGGCGTCGGCGAGGGCCCTCTGGTCGGTGCTCGCGGCGACGAGGTCGAGGTCGCCGATGGTCTCCTTCTGGCGTCTCAGGGAGCCCGCGACCTCGGCCCGCACCGTGGACGGGTGCGAGCGTACGAAATCCAGCACGTGCTCCGCCAAGTCGGTCGCTTGGTTCAGCAGCATGCGGCGCTCCTGGGCGTTGTACGTCTTCGCGGCGCGCAGGATCCGCTCCTCGCTCTTCTTGCCGAAGCCTTTGAGGCCGGCGATCCTACCGTTCTCGAGCTCGGCGAGCTCCTCGACGCTCTCGACGCCGAACTCCTGCCAGAGCCTGCCGGCCGTGCGCGGCCCCACGCCCGGGAGGCGCGTCATCTCGACGAGACCGGGCGGTATCTCGGCCAGCAAATCGGCGAGGATCCGGGGCGTGCGGTCCTCGGCGAGCTCGCGTATCACCTGCGCCGTCGTCCCACCGACGTGGGGAAGGCTCTCGAGGTCCTCGACCTCCCGCACCGGGCGGCCTAAAGAAGCGACGGACTCGGCGGCCCGCTCGTAGGCGAGCCAGCGGTAGTAATCCTCGCCCTTGATCTTCATGAGCGTCGCGATGTCTTCGAGGGCGCGGACTATCTCCTCGTTTCGCACATCGTCTCCTAACTCGTAGGACGAACACCCTGTCTTGTAGTTAGTCTACCGCCCCGCGAGCCAGTCTCGACCCCAGTCTGACACCCGACGATCCGGGAGAGCACCCTCGAGACCTCAGGCCTCGTCCACTGCCTGGACGAGTTCGATACAGTTCGATACCCTTCTTCTCCTCCGCTATGCGGGCCAGCACGGCGTTCATCTCCGCCCCGATGAGCACCGTGAGACCCGTGACGTAGAGCCAGAGCATCAGCACCACGACAGCCCCGAGCTGCCCGTAGACCTGATCGTAGCTGGCGATGTTGGCCACGTAGAAGTTCAGCGCCACGCTGGCGGCGAGCATCAGCACCGTGGCCGCGAACCCGCCAGGCGTGATCCACTTGAAGGGTAGCTCGGCGTTCGGGGCCAGGTAGTAGAGGACGGCCAGCGCGAGGGTGACGGCGAGAAAGGCCATCCCCCAGCTGAGGACGCCCCAGAAGGTCAGAAAGGTGCTGGGCAGCCCCGTCAGCCTCTGTACGTAGCCCCCTATCTCGGGGCCGAAGGTCGCGATGGCCAGAGCCCCCACGAGGAGCGCTACCCCCGGGCCCATCAGGATGGAGATGCCCCATATCTTGAAGAACGACCTGGTCCCCCGCACCTCGTAGGCCCGGTTGGCCGCCTTGACGATCGCCTGGGACGCCGCAGAGCCCGACCCGAGGATGAGCAGGATGGCAAAGAAGAGCACCCCGGAATTCCTGCTGCGCAGGGTGCGATCTACGTAGTCCACCAGAAGTCCGGCGGCGTCCTCGGGCACGACGCCTCCCATCCTCTCGGCCAGGGTCTCGAGAACCGATTCGGGGTTGTTCACCGCGAGACCGACAGCGGCCACCAGCAGCATGAGAAAGGGGAACAGGAAGAGCAAAACGAAGTACGCCAGCTGCGCCGCGAGCCCCGGGCAATCATCCTCCAACGCCTTGCCCCCTACTCGCCTGAGCACGCCAACGCCCAGGATGCTTCCGAGATCTGCCAGAAACTCTCTCAAGGGACCGTTCTCGAACCCCAGAACCCCACCAACACCGACCATTCTAACCGGTCATGGGGTCTTGTAGCAGCTCGGGCAACCCGGCGGGCCAGAAGGGCTAGAATCATCGCGTGCTCGAAGCGCTGTTCAGAGGTCGGAGGGAGATCATCCGGAGGCTGGCGGACAGGCTGCCGCTGGCGGCCGTCGTCTGGCTGACCGTCGGGCTCGCGAGTTCCGCGTTCGTCATCTGGGCCTTTGCGGAGCTGGCCGACGAGGTGATCGAGGGCGAGAGCCGCCGGTTCGACCGGGCCGTTCTGCTCTGGATCTACGCCCACTTGCCCGAGTGGTTGGATGGTCCGATGCGCCTCGTCACGGCCCTGGGCTACGGTCAGGTCGTGCTGCCGCTCCTGGCCGCGGTCGTCTTGGCCTTCTACCTCAAGGGCTGGAAGCTAGCCGCTATCCTGCTCGTCGTCTCGACGACCGGTGGCTCGTTGCTCACGGCCGTCCTCAAAGCGGTCTTCGGGCGGGCGCGTCCGGAGCTCTTCGAGTCCGGGTATGCTGCCTCTTTCTACTCCTTCCCCAGCGGTCACGCCACCGTCGCTGTCGGGTTCTACGGGACGCTGACCCTGATACTGGCCTACCGCCTTCGGGGGTACGCGCGGCGGGCCGTGGTGGCCTCCGGCGTCTTGCTTGTGCTCCTGATAGGCTTCAGCAGGCTCTACCTCGGGGTGCACTACCCGACGGACGTGCTCGCCGGGTTCCTCGCCGCCCCGTTGTGGGTGGTCTGCGTCGGGGTCGTCTACGTGGTTTGGCTCTCGGTTCGGGGCCTGAGGGCCACGGAGTCGAGGCGCAAGGGCCGCTGAGGGTAAGGATGTTGGAAATCTGCGTTTGGAGGTGTTAGCTTCTCCGGATGCTCGAGGCGATCCTGCAGCCGCTCATAGACTTCGTCACCAGGACCATCGGGGATTACGGTGTCCCCGCGGTCTTCGGGCTCATGCTGCTGGAGAGCATGGGGATATTGATCCCCTCAGAGGCCATCTCGCCCTTCGCCGGCTACCTGGTCTCCGAGAACAAGATGAGCCTGTTCGCGGCGGTGACCGCCGGGGTGTTGGGGAACCTGGTCGGCTCGTGGGTCGCGTACTTCATCGGGCTGTGGGGCGGTCGGGAGCTGTGGCTGCACTACGGGCGCTACGTCGGGGTGCGCCCTCACCACCTCCACCTCGCCGAGAAGTGGTTCGACCGGTACGGTGAGTTCACGGTGTTTATCTCCCGCTGCTTACCCGTGGTCCGCACCTTTATCTCCTTCCCGGCCGGGACCGCCCGGATGAACTTCGCCAAGTTCACCCTCTACACGACCCTCGGATGTATCCCCTGGGTCTTCGCCCTGACCTACCTCGGTTACGTTCTCGGAGAGAACTGGGAGAAGATAGGAAGCTTTCTCCACTACCTGGACTACGCGGTCGCGGTGGCTTTCGTGGTGGGGGGCATCTACCTGTTCTGGCGCTGGCGGAGGTCTCGCTCCGCGGCCTGAGCGAGGCGCGCAGCGAAGGTTCTTGGAGCGACATCCGTCCCGGTGGGTTATTCTTAGTCTTCATGGCAGAGAAGCCGTACTACGAAGAGCATGGGTTCCAGACCTCCCAGGAGACCCGCCAGGAACGTCGCCGAGCCTCGTCAAAGAGGGGCGGGGGCATGCTCGAGTTTCTGGTCATACTGCTCGTCTCGTTCGCGCTCGTCTTCGGCTTCGTCCGGCCTTTCGTCGTGGAGGCCTTCTACATCCCCTCGGAGAGCATGGTCCCGACCCTGCGGGTCGGGGATAGGGTGCTCGTCAACAAATTCATCTACCGTTTCACGGAGCCCGAGCGCAGGGACATAGTCGTCTTCAAGAGCGTCGAGGGGGGCGGCGAGGACCTCATAAAGCGCGTGGTGGGCGTGCCGGGGGATGAGATCTCGGTCCGCGGCGGCAAGCTGCTGGTGAATGGCGAGCGTCAGAGGGAACCCTACGTCAACCGTAGGTTCCCGGACAGGAGCTTCGCCGCCTCGACGACGGTCCCGAAGGGCCACGTCTTCGTGATGGGCGACAACAGGGCCAACTCGCGTGACTCACGCTACTTCGGCCCAGTCCCGAAGAGGAAGATAGAGGGCGAGGCCTTTTTGCGCTTCTGGCCGCCGGACCGGATCGGCGGCCTGCTCTAGCTAGAGGATCTCACCTCTGTAAGTGTGCGCCGCTCAAGCGCGCGGGGTCTCCTCAATCTGCACGCGCTCGATCCTGTCCCCCGGCTCTCGGTCGCTCTGGGGGTCGCGCTCGCGGAGGGCGATGACCACCTCCATCCCCTCGACGACCTCGCCGAAGACGGCGTGTCGGTCGTCGAGCCACGGCGTCGCCGCGTGCGTGATGAAGAACTGCGAGCCGCCGGTGTTCGGACCGCGGTTGGCCATCGAGAGTATACCGGGCCTGTCGTGCCGGAGGTTCGGGTGGAACTCGTCCCTGATGCTGTAGCCGGGTCCGCCGGTCCCCGTGCCGGTGGGGTCGCCGCCCTGCGCCATAAAGCCCTCTATGACGCGGTGGAAGGTCGTCCCGTCGAAGTAGCCCTCCCGCGCCAGGAAGACGAAGTTGTTGACGGTCTCCGGCGCTCTCTCGGCGAAGAGCCTGATCCTCACGGTGCCCTTCTCGGTGCGGAGGTTGGCGTGGTAGTCCTTGTAGGGATCGAGCGCCATCTCCGGCGGCC
>JALYGY010000031.1 GCA_030776865.1 Actinomycetota bacterium
CCTACATAAAGGAGGTCATGGGAGAGGAGTTCACCCCCAAGGACTTCCGCACCTGGGGCGGTACCCTGATCGCGGCCGCCAGGCTCGCGGAGCTCGGCGTGACGGAGGACCTCGGCAGGGCCGAGGAGAACGTGCTCGCGGCGGTAGACGATGTTGCAAAGAGGCTCGGCAACACCCAGGATATCGCGCGCGCCTCGTACATCAGCCCGCGCCTGATAGACCACTACATAGAGGGCTCCGTGATAGCCTACTACGGCGAGCTGGTCGAGGAGATCATCGCCGCCGAGCAGGGAGGCCTGACCGAGGGGGAAGAGGCGCTCCTGAAGCTGCTGAAGAAGAAGCTCCGCCGCGAGCTCAAGCAAGCCGCCTAACGGAGGTCGAGTCGTGAACAAGGGCAAGATCGCACTGAAGATCCTGAAGAACAGGAGGGCGCGTCAGGTGGCCGTCAAGGCCCTCAAGAACGAGAAGGTGCGCAAGGTCGTGGCCAAACAGGTCTCGCGCCGCCTGCTCGGCGGGTAGGCGCTAGCCCCGATCGATCGAGGTTCGGGTCCTCTCCGAGATCTCCCTGGCCACCTCCAATGCGGAGCCCGTCGCGCGCCACACCTCGAGCTGCCGGACGGACTCGGTGGGCTCTTCGAGCAGGTGCCCCAGCGCCGAGAGATCCCTGCTCGTCTCCCCCTTCTCTACCAGGCTCTCGAAGAGGTGTTCGATGGCGTGGCGGGTCTCGATCCGCTCGTGGGTGGCGTGGTCCACGAACTCGCCGCCCATGCCGTAGCGCTGGGCGCTCCACTTGTTCTCTTCTATCTCCCGACCGGGGAGGATGGGCTGCAGATTGCCGGACTCATACTCCTTGGAGAGGAGATCGCAGACCGCGGCGGTGAGGGTAATGAGGGCCTCGCTGCGTGCCGGGTCGGTCTGGGCGTCAAAGGCGCGCACCTCGATCGTACCCAGCCCGGGATGCGGGCGGATATCCCACCAGATCTCTCCCAGCGTGTCTATGATGCCGGAGTGCCGCGCGAAGTGCACGTAGTCTGCATAGGCGGCCCAGGAGCCTAAAGGTTCGGGCAGCCCGGCGCGGTGCATCGAGCGCCCGAAGATCAGGGTCCGGGCGGAGTGCATGTCCGTGTTCTCGCCCTGCCAGAGGGGCGAGTTCGCGCTCAGAGCCAGGAAGTGCGGGACGTACTCCCTGAGCCTGTCGAAGAGGTAGACGGCTTTCTCCCGCCCCCGGACAGCGTAGTGGACGTGCAGCGAGAAGGTGTTGTTGCGCCGGATCAGCCACCCGAGCTTCCGCTTGAGACGCTGGTAGTGGGGTTTGTCTATGATCTCCTGCTCGCGCCAGTCCCCGATGGGGTGCGTCCCGCTGGTGCCGAGCGCCCTCCCGAGGCGTTCGGCGTGCCCCAGCAGGATCCGCCTCCGAGAGACGATGTCCCCCGCTACACCCCCCGGTTCCGGGTGCACGCCCGTATTCGTCTCTATCTCGCAGTCTATGAGTTCCCCGGAGAAGCGGTCCTCGGGCTCGACGGCGAGGATCTTCTGCGCCCCGCCCGCGAGCTTGAGGGTCTCGGGGTCGGCGAGCCAGAGCTCCTCTTCGGCGCCCAGAGTGCCCTCGGGGGCGCCCGTCTCGAAGGCGTCTTCGGGGATCAGGGAAGGCTTTTGGGCGGTGTTCAAGGCTCCCTCCGTCCGTCCGAGCGTCGCGCCCGGGTGCGCGATCCAACCTTTCGTATATATTAACCTCTCGGCGCGTACTATCGAGGATGGAACGCCGCCTCCTTGGTAGAGGTAGCGAGGTACCGACGGGAGGGCTTTTCTCGGACGAGATGGAGCAAAGGAGCAGAGCCCCGGTTCCCGAGACCCTGGTCGCCGCCTGCGTCGCGACCGCCCTCACCCTGGTCTACAGTGCCCCGACGCCGGGCGTCGGGTCCAGATACGTAGACGGCCGCGTCGCCCACGAGTCCAGGATGCTCTCGGTCATGCCCGCCCGGGAGACGCTCGCCGGCTCGGGACGCCGCGGCGTGGGAGAGACCGTGCTGGAGACGACCCTCGCCTCCCTCCCCCTCGCCGGCTTCGCCGACCCGCGCGCCGCCGCCTACCTCGCCCCGTTCTCCCGCGCGGCGCTGCTCGGCGAGTCCCACGACCGCGTTCTGGCGCGCCTCGGCCACGAGGACCTCGCGCCCTTCGCCAGGGCCCTCGAGGTGGCGGGCGACCGGGGGCCGCTGGCGGGCGCCCTGAGGATCGCGCTCGGGGCCGGCAAGGACGCCACGCTCCGGGACGCGATGCGCTTCGCCGCCGCCCGCGACTCTTTAGCCCGCGAGTACGCGCGGGGCTTCGAGGTGACCCGCGAGCTCGCCCGACCGGCATTGCTCGCCGCCCTCTCCCGCGCCGACTCCGTCCGCGGCGCACTGGTACAGGCCTACCTTGAGGTCCTCTCCGAGGTGCC
>JALYGY010000032.1 GCA_030776865.1 Actinomycetota bacterium
GTCGAGGTTTGGGGTCTTTATCCAGAGGTTGCCGTAGGCCCCGACGTGATCCTTTCTCAAGGTGTCCAGAATAACCAGGATGACGTTCAACCCCAGCCCTCCGCCCGAGCCGCACCCCGACCCGCCGAGCAGGGCTGCGCCGGCCACCCCCGCGCCCGCGACCTTCAAGAAGTCAATCCTTGTAAGGGTTCTCTTCACCCCGTCTCCCCCGGACGCACCGCGCAAGCGATTATAGTCGTCGCCGGATACCCGGGCTAACGTCGCCATTCCCCCAAAACCGCGCTCGCGTGCGAGAATGCCGTCATGGCGATGGAGACCACCTGTGGCTGACGAGCGTAAGCGGGATGCGCTGCGAGGGTACTTCGAGTTCTTCAAGCACCTCAGCGCGATCAGCACCGCGGTCCTGGTGATCGTGCTCGTACTCTACCGGGACCTCTACCTGGATCCCGTGCTGGCGCTTCTGTCCTTGGTGGCGTTTGGGGTGTCGGTGCTGGCGTCTTTCTACGGTATGTTCGTGGCGATGAACCGCAACCTCTCTCCGGGACCATCCGAGTTCCCCGGCGCGCTGCTCCGAGGGCTCCTGTACGCCGCCGCGGCCGCCTTGGGCGGCGCGGTGCTCTGCTTGATCGCGGGCATAGCGAGCGCGCTCTAAACCGCGCAGCGCGTCAGGCCTCCTCACGCTTGAGCTTTACGGTCTCCTCCAGTGCCTCGCGGTACCTACGCACCATCGTCTGGTAAGCACTCACCTCTCGGAACGCCTCTCGCCCCGAGCGCCCCCACGCGCCGAACCTCTTCTTCAGGGCGACGGTGGTACGGAAGACGCCCCGGTAGTAGATAAGGAGTTCCTCCAGGCTCATGGGCCGCTTGTCCGGGCGGACGCTCTCGCGGGCCTCCTCCGCCGTCACCCGGAGCTCCGACCCGCCCGTGAGGCGCCGGATCGAACCGTCGAGCCCGTCCAGGGCCGTGAAGACCTCCTCGTCGCCGGGCCTATCGGCGAAGTCGCTGCCGGTGTAGAGGTAGCGGATCTCACCCGAGCGGTCTATGACGAGGATGGAGGGGGCCGCCACGCCGTCGTTTTCGTCCCACAGGCCGTAGTGTTTGATCAGTTCGCCCCGCGGGTCGCTCAGGAGCGGGAAGGGGAGCAGGAGCTTCCCCACCATCTGTGCGTTGTTCTCCGGCGGGTCCACGCTTATACCCGCGACCTGCGCCCCGTGCCTCTCGAACTCCTCGTACTCCCTGGCGTAGCTGACCAGCTGCCCGTTGCAGTACGGTCACCAGTCTCCCCGGTAGAAGACGAGCACCACCGGTCCGACCTCGAGCTGGCCGGAGAGCCCCCAGGGGTGGTCCTGCTGGTCCGGCAGCTCGAAGTAGGGAACCCTCTGACCTAGACTCAAGTCCGCCATCGACGCTCCTTCGCAAACCCCAACAGATTCAGGGTGCGACTATAGCATCATCGGCGCACGCCAGCGTTGTCGGAGCTGCGGGCGGCTTCGCCCCACCTACGAGGTTGTCAGGCCTGAGATCCAGCCCGAGACGCTCTTCGCCGCGCCGCTCGTCCAGTACTTCACCTTCTGCCACAGGGAGGCCTCCTCGTACCCCCTCTTTGTAACCAGGGGGCTGCTGCCCACGCTCGTCCCGTCCACGAGGACCTCGACGGTGCCGAGCTCCCTGCCTTCTTTTGCCGCGGGGGGCGCGTCTTCAGCCGTCACCCGGCGCTCGACCTCGAGGCCGGGGCCCACCGGGCCGGGGACGCCTTCTGCGGCGATAAGCCCCACCGATTCCTCCCGACGGAACGGTAGCTGCAACTCCTCGTACACCTCGCCCTCGCGGGCGAGCGCCTCGCGCTCGTAGTTGTTGAAGCCGTACTCGAGCGCCATCCGGGCTGCCTCGAAGCGGTACTCCTCGCCGGCGGCGTCGAGCACCACCGCTATGTAGGATTCGTCGCCGCTCGTGGCCGAGGCGACGAGACAGGCGCCGGCCGCGGGGGAGGTGCCCGTCTTGACCCCGTTCGCAGGCTCGTAGGTGTAGAGGAGGTTGTTGGTGTTGAGGACCTCTATCTCCCTGTTCTGGGTGCTGATCGTGACCTCTTCGGTATCGACTATGTCGGCGAAGGTGGGGTACTCCATCGCAGCGCGGGCGAGGGTCGCCAGGTCGCGGGAGCTCGAGTAGTTGCCGCGGGCGTCGATGCCCGCAGGGTTCTCGAAGTGGGTGTTCTTCAACCCCATCGAATCCGCCTCCTGGTTCATCTGCTGAACGAACTCGCCGACGCTCCCGTCGCCAAGGTGCTCGGCCAGGGTGTAGACCGCTTCGGTGCCGGAGGGGACCAGGGCTGCCTCGAGAAGCTCCTCGACGCTGAGCCGCTCGCCCTTTATGAGCCCAATGTTGCTGTAGGTGAAGCCGACGTAGCGTTCGGCCTGCGCGGAGACGGTGACCTCCTCGTCGAGGTTCGCTCCATCTTCGAGGGCCAGGAGAGCCGTCATGATCTTGGTCGTCGAAGCTACGGGTAGCCGCTTGTCGGGATTCTTCCCCGCCAGGTATATTCCGGTCTCGGCGTCCACGAGCACCCAGGACGCCGCCCGCAGCTTCGGGGGATCCGGGGTTGTCTGTTCCGCCGTCTGCTGGGCTGCGGCCCGGTTCCACGAGGAACCCGCCACCAGGACGAGCACGATCGTGGCCAGCGCTACGACGGTCTTCGCGAGGATCATCCCCCGCCGCTTCTTCACCGCTACTCGACCAGGCAAAGATCACCCCCTCGGGGTCTGGCTCTATGTTTACTGCGACA
>JALYGY010000033.1 GCA_030776865.1 Actinomycetota bacterium
GGGGACAACACGGTCATGGAGGTGGAGTTGATCTCTGCAATAGCCATGGACGAGGGGTTGAACTTTGCCATAAGGGAGGGTGGGCGCACTGTAGGGGCTGGTGTTGTCACCCAGATCCTGGAGTAGCTTGTGGCCGTATCGAAGATAAGGATCAAGCTCAAAGCCTACGACCACGAGGTCATAGACAAGACGGCCCGGTCCATAGTCGAGACCGCGGAGCGAACCGGGGCCTTCGTGTTCGGTCCCGTTCCGCTGCCCACAAAGCGCAGCCGGTACACGGTGATCCGGGGTCCGTTCAAGGACAAGGACTCCCGCGAGCACTTCCAGCTGCGGACGCACAAGCGCCTCATAGACATCCAGCAGCCCACGCCCCGCACCGTCGACTCGCTGCAGCGCCTCGACCTGCCGGCGGGGGTAAACATCGAGATAAAGGCGACCTAAAGAGTTATGGCAACGGCAGTTTTCGGACGCAAAAAGCACATGACCCAGGCCTTCAAGGACGACGGGACGTTCGTGGGCGTGACCATCATCGAGGTCGAGCCGAACTTGATCACGGCGGTCCGCACCACCGCCGACGACGGCTACGACGCCGTGCAGGTCGGCTTCGGAGCCGTGAGGTCGAGCCGGGTGAGCAAGCCGCACGCCGGCGCCTTCGCCAAGCTGGAGGCCCCCCCACGCCGGCACCTCAAGGAGTTGCGCGGCGTCTCGGGCGAGGCCGGCGGGACGATCGGCGTGGACGTGTTCGAGGTCGGGGACAAGGTCCACGTGAGCGCTAAGGGCAAGGGTCGGGGCTTCCAGGGGACCGTCAAGCGCCACAACTTCGGCCGCGGACCGGTCTCCCATGGCTCCCACAACATCCGGCAGCCCGGCTCCGTCGGGGCCTCGGCGGACCCGGCCCGCATCTTCAAGGGTCAGCGCATGCCAGGCCAGATGGGCGACGAGACCACCACGGTGCGGAACCTCGAGGTCCTCGCGGTGGACACCGAGAAGAACGAGCTCTGGGTGCGCGGCGGCGTGCCAGGCGGCAGAGGCGCCGTCGTCAAGATCCGGAAGGTGGGTGAGTAGGGTGGCCCAGGCGCACGTATTTGACGCCCGCAGCGGCACGAAGTCTTCCATGAACCTGAAGGGACCACACTTCGAGACGGAGCCCAAGGAGCACGTCATCCACCGCGCCGTCGTCGCGGAGCTCGACGCGCGGCGGCGCTACACGGCCTCGACAAAGGGCCGTAGCGAGGTGACGGGCTCAGGGGCCAAGCTGTACAGGCAGAAGGGGACCGGTCGAGCGCGGGCGGGTGACGTGAAGTCCCCGGTCCGCGTCGGGGGCGGGACCTGGGGCGGCCCGAAGGCCAAGCCCCGGCGCTACGGAAAGCGGATCAACCGTAAGGAGGCCCGCGCGGCCTTCCGCGGTGCGCTCTCGGCGAAGGCCGAAGGCGGCGAGCTCTACGTGCTCGACTCTCTGGCCTTTGAGGCACCCTCGACCAAACAGGCCAGGGAGCTTCTCTCCAGTATGGAGCTCGAGGGGCCGGTGCTCCTCGTCCTGACGGAGGACGAGCGTGACGTGGCGCTCTCTTTCAGAAACCTGCCGGAGGTCACGGTCGCAGCACCCAAAGACTACGGGGTCTACGAGCTCTTGAGGGCGCATGAGGTCGTGTTCTCCCGCGCGGCCTACACAAAGCTCGAAAGCAGCGGAGAGGAAGGGTGATGGATCCCCACCAGATCATAATCCGCCCCGTCATCTCCGAGAAGAGCTACAACCTCATCGAGAGCGAGGGACAGTACACCTTCCAGGTTGACCGGCGGGCGAACAAGAACCAGATCAAGCACGCCGTCGAGAGCGCCTTCGACGTGAGGGTTCAGAAGGTGAACACGGCGCACGTGAAGAGCAAGCCCAAGCGCCAGGGCCTCACGCGCGGCCGGACTTCCACGTGGAAAAAGGCCGTCGTGAAGCTGGCCGAGGGCGACCGGATAGAGCTGTTCGAGGGGGTCTGATCTCTATGCCTGCACGACGTTACAAGCCGACCAGCGCGGGCCGCAGAAACTCCTCGGTCCTGACGCGCGACTCGGTCACGCGCGAGGAGCCGGAGAAGAAGCTCCTCGCAAAGCTCCACAAAAGGGGCGGGCGCAACAACAAGGGCCGCATCACCACCCGTCACATCGGCGGCGGCCACAAGCGTCGCTACCGCCTCGTAGACTTCAAGCGCAACAAGGACGGGGTCCCGGCGACCGTCGCGGCGATCGAGTACGACCCGAACCGCTCGGCGAACATCGCCCTGCTGCACTACCACGACGGCGAGAAACGCTACATCCTCGCCCCGCGTAACCTGACGGTGGGCTCGATAGTAATGAGCGGCCCCGACGCCGAGATCGACGTGGGCAACGCGCTGCCGCTGTCGCGTATCCCCGTTGGCACGGTGGTGCACGCCGTCGAGCTCGAGCCGGGCCGCGGGGCGCAGCTGGCCCGCAGCGCCGGTACGAGCGCCCAGCTCGTCGCCCGCGAGGGGAGCCTGGTTACCCTCCGGCTCCCGAGCGGTGAGCGGCGGTGGGTTCGCGCCGAGTGCCGGGCTACCGTGGGCGTAGTCGGCAATCAGTCGCACCAGAACGTTAGGTGGGGCAAGGCTGGGCGCAAGCGGCACCTCGGCATCAGGCCGACGGTGCGCGGGACGGTCATGAACCCGGTGGACCACCCGCACGGCGGCGGCGAGGGCAAGAGCACGCCGGGCCGCTCGCCGGTCACGCCGTGGGGCAAGCCTACTTTAGGCTCGCCCACCAGGAAGAAGCACAAGCGCTCGGACG
>JALYGY010000034.1 GCA_030776865.1 Actinomycetota bacterium
GCTCTCCAGAGCGGCCACCTCTCGGGGGCGGCGCTGGATGTCTTCGAGGTCGAGCCACTGCCCGAGGAGAGCCCGCTGTGGGAGCTGCCCAACGTCATTATCAGCCCGCATGCCACAGATATGGTGCCCTCGATAATAAACAAGCGCCAGACGGAGCTCTTCTGCGAGAACCTGCGCCGGTACCTCGACGGTGAGCCCCTCCTCAACGTCCTCGACAAGAAACGGCTCTATTAGCCGGTCGACCTGTAAGGTTTCAGGCATCAGGTATCAGGCTACAGGTAAATTGGCTGATGCCTGATGCCTATAGCCTGAAACCCCCTCTTAGCTGACTGCTAAAAAGTTTGCGAAAGCGTGGCGGCTGGTATATTTTGCCCGTATGGATCCTGGCGAGCCATCGAGTACTTGCGCGCCCCCGGTCGAGGGGCGCTCTCGAGCATCTGAGGGGTCGTTCTGGAAGACCTAGTACTCCCTGCGCTGAGGATTCTCGCGGCGCTGTTCCTCGTGGTTTTGAACGGCCTGTTCGTGGCGGCGGAGTTCGCTTTCGTAAAGATTCGGGCCACGCAGGTGGACAGGCTCGAGCGGGAGGGCAGGGCAGGGGCCGGGATGGTCAGGGCCGCCACCGGGAAGCTCGACGCGTACCTGGCGGTCTGCCAGCTCGGGATCACGATCTCCTCCCTGGGCTTGGGCTGGCTCGGCGAGCCGGCGGTGGCGACCGTGATCGAACCCCTCTTCGGTGCGCTCGGGGTGCCTGAGGGCCTGCTCCATCCCGTCGCGCTGGCCATAGCCTTCGGTATAATCACGTTCTTGCACGTGGTCTTCGGGGAGCTGGCGCCCAAGACCATAGCCATCCAGAACGCCGAGGGGACCTCGCTCTTCGTCGCGCCGTTCATGCGGTTCTTCTACTACCTCTTGCTGCCCGGAACCACGCTCTTTAACGGGACGGCCAACCTCTTGACCAGGCTCCTGGGGTATGCCCCGGCCTCCGAGGGCGAGGACTTGCACACGGAACACGAGATCCGGACCCTTGTGAGACAGTCGGCCGGACAGGGGATAGTCGAGCGGGACGAGGAGGAGATGGTCGGCGCGGTCTTCGAGCTCAACGACACGGTGGCGCGCGAGATCATGGTCCCCCGCCCCGACGTGGTCTCGCTCCCGGCGGAGATGGACCTGAGGAAGCTCGTCTCGGTCGCGGCTGCGGGTAACTATACCCGCTACCCCGTCTACGAGGACGACTCGCCGGACAGGATCGTCGGCGCCGTGCACGTCAAGGACGTGCTGCGCGCCGTGGAATCGGAGGGCGGCCTCGACGCAAACCTCACGGCGCGCGACCTCGCGCGCGAGGTCCTCGTCGTCCCCGAGAACCGTCCCATAGACGGGATCCTTGCGGACTTCCAGAAGCAGGAGCTGCAGATGGCGATAGTCATAGACGAGTGGGGCACCTTCGAGGGGCTCTTCACCCTCGAGGACATCATCGAGGAGATCGTCGGCGAGATCCGGGACGAGTTCGACGAGGAAGAACCGGCGGTCCACAAGCTCCCGGACGGTTCCTACTCGATAGACGGCCGCATCCCCATAGGCGTGGTCAACGAGGCCCTGGGTTCCGAGTTCGAGAGCGAGGACTTCGACACCATCGGCGGCCTCGTCCTCGGCGCTATAGGTCGCGCCCCCGAGGTCGGCGACGAGGTCCGCCTCGACGGCTACCTGCTGCGCGTTGACGAGGTGGACGGCCCTCGCGTCGCCCAGGTCATCGCCCGCGAGGCCCCCGAAGAAGAACCCGAGAACAACGTTAGGGACGAAAGGCCACCCGAGGGGTAGCTCGACCCGGGATCGACGCCCGGCCGCTCTCTTTTTCTCGTTTACGCGAAGGAGATGTAGATGGCGACCGCTACTATGGTCAAGATGATGGTCACGATCAGCAGTTCCCTCAAGACCTCACGCTCCTCCTACGGCTGCACCGGGTCGCGCTCCTGCAAGGCGTGGAGCCTGGCGTAGAGCCCCCCGGAGGCCAGAAGCTCCTCGTGGGTGCCAACTTGCGCGACGCGTCCGCTCTCGATCACGAAGATACCTTCCACGTTTCTTACCAGCCGCAGCTCGTGGGCGATGACGAAGGTGGTACGGCCCTCGGTCAGGGCGCGCCAGCTCTCTTCGACGGCCACGGCCGCCTCGGCGTCGAGGCCGGACTGGGGCTCGTCCAGGATCAGGATCGGGCTCTCCTTGAGCATGGCCCGCGCTATCGAGATGCGCTGCCGCTGTCCCCCGCTCAAGCTCTCCCCGCGCTCGGAGAGGAGGGTGTCGTAGCCCTCCGGCAGCTCCCGGACAAACTCGTCCGCCCCGGCGAGTTCCGCGGCGTGCTCGATCTCCTCTCGTGTAGCCCCCGATTTTCCGTAGGCGATGTTCTCCGCTACCGTCGCCCTGAAGAGCATCGGCTCCTGCGGCACGAAGGTTATGGAGTCGCGCAAGGACTTGAGCGTGAACCGCCTTACGTCTTCCCCGTCTATAAGGACCCTTCCACTCTGCGGGTCGTAGAGGCGGGCGATAAGGCTCGTGACGGTGGTCTTGCCGGCCCCGCTCAGGCCCACGAGCGCGACGCGGCTCCCGGCCTCTACGTCGAAGTCCATCCCCTTGAGGACCGCGCTGGCCTCATCCTCGTAGGCGAAGTAAACGTCCTCGAAGGTCACCCGGCCCTCGAAGGCGGGCGCGGGAACGGCGTCGGGGGATTCCTTCACGCTCGGCTCGGCGCCCAGGAGCTCTATTATGCGCTCGCCGGAGACGAAGGACTTGCCGATCTGGTTCGCCTGCCGGCTCAGGGCCCACAGGGGGGAGAGAAAGAGGCCGAGGTAGGCCATAAAGACGGTGAGCTGTCCGACTGAGAGGGCGCCCGAGAGCACCTGCAGCGCCCCGAGGTAGAGCACGAGCGCGGTCCCGAAGCCGCCAACCACGCCGAGCACGATGCTGAACTTCGCCTCGATGAGCGAGGAGTCCACGCTGGCCCTCAAGGACACCTCGCTCTCGGTGCGGAAGCGCTCCAGCTCCTCCTCCTCGCGGCCGAAGATCTTGACCGCCCTTATGCCGGTGACGGCCTCCTGGATGACGGAGGCGATGGCGCCCTCCTTGGCCCTCACCACCCGCATCCGCTCGACGAGGGCGCTCCGGTAGCGCCTGACGGCGAGGAACAAGAACGGGACGGTGACGAGGGAGAGCAGGGTGAGCTGGGGGCTCATCCACAGCATCACGACGAGCATCCCGATCAGGATAAAGAACGACGACCCGACCTCGACGATGGAATCGACGAGCAGGCTGCGGACCTCTTTGACGTCGCTCGTCACCCGCGTGATGGTGTCGCCCGTCCTCTTTCTGCCGTGGTAGTCGAGCCCGAGGTCGTGGACCTTTCTGTACAGCGCCTCGCGCATGTCGAAGACGGTCTCCTGCCCGAGCTTCTGCAGGAGGTAGCGCCTGAAGGAGGTGAGGCCCCTGCTCGCCATGGCAATGAAGACGAGAAGCAACGCTATCCCCGCGAGCAGGAGCGCCTCCCCGGAGAGGGAATCCGGCCAGAAACCGGGGAGCGACTTCTTTTCGTCGAGGACGTAGTCGAGGGCCAGGGCGAGCGGCCACGGCTGCGCGAGGCTCGTCCCCGTCTCGGCGAGCAGGATGACGAGCGCGAACAGGAGTCCTTTGCGCCGGGGCCTCAAGAACGGCGTGAAGTTCGAGAGCGTCTGTGCTAGGCGCCGCAGCCCGGCTCGCAGCTCTTTGGAGCTCTTCACGCGGTTAGGATACCGCACCACGGATGAGTAGAATGTGTGCACGATACCCGAAGGAGGTAAGGGAGCGAGTGGCGCGCAGAAGAGTGCTCGCAGCCGTCGAAGACCTGCTGTTCAAGAGCAAGATCTCCGAGACCGCCGACGTCTTGGGCGTCGAGGCGCGGTTCCCCCGCAGCAAGGCGAGGCTGCTCGAGGCTTTGCGCGAGTCGCCGCCGGACCTCCTCATCCTGGACCTCAACTCCGCCCGCTTCGAGCCTCTGGAGCTCCTGCAAACCATCAAGTCCGACGACGCCATGAAAGACGTGCCCACCGTCGGCTTCCTCTCGCACGTACAGAGAGACCTCGCGGTCGCAGCCCGCGAGTCCGGCTGCGACAGAGTTATGGCCCGGAGCGCATTCACCAAAGACTTGCCCAGAATACTCGAGCGAGGAGAAGCCAGCGAAACGGTCGATAAGGGCGGCGTTGGCTGAGGGCTGGGAGCGCCTGCGGAGCGAGCGTCTCTTGGAGACCTCCTACTTCGCCCTCCGCTCCGACCGGCTCCGTCTCCCCGACGGAACCATCAAGGACCCCTACTACGTCGTCGAGCGCCCGGACGCCGCCATAATCTTCCCGCTGACGAAAAAGGGCGAGGTTGTCCTCGTCCGCCAGTACCGCCCGCCGCTCGAGAGGATGGAGCTCGGCCTGCCCGCGGGCCTCGTCGAAGAGGGCGAGAAGCCGGAGGCCGCGGCCCGGCGCGAGCTGGTCGAGGAGACCGGGTACTCAGGGGGTGGGTGGGAACCTTTGGGCACTCTGGCCTCCTCCCCGAGCCTCAAGGACAATTGGGCCCACCTCTTTCTCGCCCGCGGCGTCGAGGAGACCTCCGCGCCGAACCCCGACGAGCACGAGTTGGTCGAGGTGGTCAAGGCGTCCGCCGGGGAGCTACGCGGCCTGATCAGGGGCGGCCAGATAGTAAGCTCCAGCGGGGTCGCAGCCATCATGCTCGCGCTGGAGCGGCTAGAGGGCTCGTGAGCGAAAAGACGCCGCGGTTCTCGATAGTCGACCTCGATCCCGGCTCCAGAGGGAACGTCCGGCAGGCGGCGGTCCTCCTTATCGAGGGGTTCGAGGACCACTGGCCCGACGCCTGGCCGGATATGCAAGCCGCCCTCGAAGAGGTGCGCGAATCTCTTGGCGGGGGACGGATAAGCCGCGTGGCGGTCGACGAGAGGGGCGCCGTTCTCGGTTGGATCGGCGGCATCCCCTCCTACGGAGGCAACGTGTGGGAGCTTCACCCGCTGGTCGTGCGCCCGGATCTCCAACGCCGGGGCATCGGCCGCGCGCTCGTTGCCGATCTGGAGAGCCGTGTCCGAGAGCGCGGCGCCCTGACGCTCTGGCTCGGCACCGATGACGAAGACGGTATGACGACCCTGTCGGGAGTGGATCTCTACCCAAACGTCCCCGTGCACCTCCAGAACATAAAGAACCTGCACGGCCACCCCTACGAGTTCTATCAGAAGCTGGGCTTCTCCATAATCGGGGTGATGCCCGACGCGAACGGGCCGGGCAAGCCGGACATCTACATGGCCAAGAGGTGCCGTTGAGATCCGGGCAAAGGGAGAGCCCGGAAAAGATCCCGGGCTCTCGAGAACGGCTTCCTTACGCGTCTAGCAGGTAAAGGACCCGCCGCAGCCGCAGCCGCCGGTGACGTTGGGGTTGTTGACGGCGAAGCCGGCGCCCATGAGGCCGTCCACGTAGTCGAACTCGGATCCCATGATATAGGGGACGCTCATCGCGTCTATGAGGATGCGTACGCCCTTGGTCTCGAAGATCTGGTCGTCGTCGTTGATCTCGTCGTCGAAGTAGATGCTGTACTGGAAGCCGGAGCAGCCGCCGGGGCGCACGCCGATGCGCAGCGCGAGGTCCTCCTCGCCCTCCTGGGCTATGAGGGCCCTGACCTTCTCCGCAGCGTTGTCGGTGATGTTGAGTATGGTCTCCTGCTTCTGGTCCATCAGCACCTCCCGGAGAATGCTGTAGCTAGCTTGGTTAAGTAAAGGGAATTATTACACCGCTCCCCTTATAGTTCAACGGCGAGACCTGCGGACCCGCCCGCGCAGCGCTTTGGCGAGCCGCCTCTTCCGTTTGGCGGTGTCCCTCCTTATCCGCGCGAGGAGCGAGGCTGGGTTTACGGCCCCGAGCATTCTCCGCCAGCGAGGGAGGCGTTCGTAGGCCCGCAGCGCCCTCCGGTACGCCGAGGAGACGGGGCGAGAGGCGGCGTGCGCCGCGTAGAGGTGGTCGGAGTACGCCCTGGCGAACTCCTTCATCGGTCCCTCCTCGACCCCAACCGCCCCGGCGAGGAGCAGTATCCGCTCGGTGGGGGTGAGGGCCGGGGAGTCGGCTATGGCGCTCCTGCCGGGCGGCAGCACGTCGCGCAGGCGACCGGTGAGGTCTCTATATAGTTCCTCGGGGCGTCCCCGGGCGAGGAGCGCCTTTTTGGCGACCGGGACGGCCGCGAGCATGAGAACGGGCACGAGCACGAGGAAGGGCCACGCCCGGCCTCCCTCCCCCCCGGAGCGGGCGGCGCTGTTCTCGAGGTTTTCCCGAAGCTGCTGCGGCGGTGGCTCTTGCTCGTCCTGCACCCTGCGTCTCGCGGCGGGGTTATCAGGGAGCATGTTCCCCTGTGCGGTGACGGAGGGAGTGGGCCGCGGGGCGTTCGCCTCCATCGCGGTGGGCATGGAGAAGCCGGGGGTCGGGTCGAAGGGGTACCACCCAACACCGGGGAAGTAGGCCTCGACCCACGTGTGCATGTTGCTCCCGGTCACCACGTACTCGCCCGGTTCGGCCTCCTGCCCGGCCGTGGAACCGTAGACGACCCTCGAGGGTATGCCGCTCTCCCGCAAGAGGAGTGCCATCGAGGTGGCGAACTGGGTGCAGAAGCCCTCCTTGCCGTCGTCGCTGAGGAACTCCTCTATGGCCCTGTCCGCCCGGCGGTAGCTGACGTCGAGGTTGTAGAGGAAGCCGCCGTCGTAGACCAGGTACCGCTCGATGGCGCGGGCGGTGCCGTAGGGGGTCTCGGGGTCGTAGTCACGTTCGACCTTTTCGGCCGTCTCCGCGACGATCTGCGGGGTGTCCTGCGGGAGCTGCAGGTAGTTCTGCACGACCTCCGCCGGGTAGTCGGTGCCCGCGCTCTGGAGCTGGTAGGTCGTGGGCTGGGGAACCTCGGAGACCACCGTGTAGTAGCTGTCCTCCTCCAGGGACTCCTCGAGCGACCAGGAGCCGTCGGAGTTCTCGTCGGCGAACGGCAGGGAAGTTTGGATGATACGGTACCCCCCGAAGACGACGTCGGTCTCGGCGTTCAGGACCTGGACCCGCTGCACCACCTTGTGGGTCGGGACGCCGGGGGCGACCTCCTCGCCGCTCTCCGTCTCCGGCTCCGTGGTGTCCGACCACCGGACGCCGTCGAAGTAGTCGAGGGTGCCGCCGCGCCACAGGAGCGGCTCCTTGCTTTGCACCCTTATGAGCTCCGCCTCCCTCCCCGCGGTGAGGTAATCCCCGACGTCGGCCTGCACGTCGAGCCTGCTGGTGCCCCCGGTGCCGATGCGCGTCCAGTCTATAAAGCCGGGGCTTATCGTCGCATCCGCGAAGGGCATCTTGGGTACGGCGAGCACGAGCGCGACCACGACCGCCCCCGCCACCACCCCCGCCCGTCCGGGGCTCTCGGCGCGGGGCGCCGAGAGCAATAGGGCCACGGCGCAGACCAGAAAGACCGCGAAAAAGGGACCGGCCCCATCCTCGAAGCTGACGGTGCTCAGGATTCCTATCGTCAGGCCGAGGACGGCGACCGAGATGACCGGGCTACCCTCGTAGAGAGTAGCGGAGGTGGCGAAGGTCACCACGATCATGACCACGGGGATCAGCACCACAAAGAGGCCGGGGTGCAGATCGTAGGGCACGGGCTCGAGGTACATGATGCCAGCCGCCTCGTAGATGTCCGCCACGATCCTGAAGAACAGATTCCGCCACCCCGAGGGCGAGAAGAGCGGTGGCCACCCGTAGACCGCCAGCTGGGTGTAGAGCACGATGGCCGGGAACAGAAGCACGAAGCGGTACCTGCCCGCCGACCCCACGAGCGCGGCGGCGAACGCGGCCAGGAGCACTGCCCAGAAAGCACCCCCGGTGATATGCACGATGGAGGAGTGGTTGAACCAGGCGTAGATGTCGCCGGTGAACAGGATGGCGAACGCCGCGCCGGTCGCCAGCGCCGCCGCGTAGAGGGGGACCCTCACCCTGGCTCCGTTCACTAGACAGCTCTCCTTTTCCTCGAGCCGCCGGAGAGCCCGGCCACCCCCCTCGGGTGGCTCACGACGCGCAGTGCAGCCCCGGCCGCCTCCAGCCGGTCGAGGACTCGCAGAAACTCGGCCTCGCGGTTCTGCGCCATGCCCCCGGTCCCTGGCGGCGTCCGATAGGTGTGGGTAGCCAGCGCTACGACCACCACCGAGAGCCCCGCCCCTCGAAGCTTGCGAACGCACCCGGGCAGGCCCTCATCCCGGGTGCGGGAGATCAGGACCGCGCTCTCCCCGAGCACTCCCTTCTCTGCGAGCACGGCCTCCGCGAGTTTAAGGCCGCCGTCGACGCGCGCCATCGCCAGCAACCTCATCGCCTTCCAGTAGGCTGCCTCGCCGGAGGCGAACTCCGTGGCGGTGCCGGCTCCGTCCGCGCACACGAGCCTGAACGGCAGGCTCTCCCGCGTGAGGCGCGTGATCACGGAGGCCGCTACCGAGACGGCGTCCTCGACCTCGGCCTCCACCGTACGCAAGCCCTCCCGGCGTAGATCGAGGGCCACCGTGTAGCGGCGCGGCGCCTCGAGGGCGAACTCCTTGACGTAGAGCTCCCCGGTGCGGGCCACGCTCTTCCAGTGGATGTGCCGCCGGTCGTCGCCATGGCGGTACTCGCGGAGGCCCGCGAACTCGTCCCCGTGCTGCCCGCGCGAGCCCCGGGCACCCACCTCTACGTTCCCGCCGCTCAAGGGGAAACCGGAGAGGTCGTTGACCTCGGGGTAGACCACCACCTCGGTCCTCTCCTCGAACCTCCGGACAAAGCGCAGGAGCCCGAACGGGTCCGTGACCCCGAGCTCGGCCGGTCCCAGCTCGTAGACGCCCCGGCGGGCGAAGGTGAGGGGCGCCTCGATCGCGGTCTCGCCAAGCCCCGCGAGGGATGGGGCTTCGAAGCTCCGTCTCTCGGGGAGTAGATCCGCGACGCTAACCCTCGAAGAGCCGAAGCGCGAGCGGTTGACGAGCAGGAGCCTTATCACGGCGGGTCGACCCACCGTGATGCGGGCATTGGGCGGGAGGGCCCGGGAGAAACGAAGACCCCGGGAACTCGACCACCCGAGGACGAGCGCCGCTAGAAGCAAGGCCAGGAGCGCGTAGGCGAGCTGGTGGAACTGGGTGGTCCCGATCGTGCGCGCCACGAAGAGGACGAGGACCCCGATCACGAGCGCCTGCCAGCCGCGGGCCGTGGGCCGGACGGCGAGCCGCGGGGCGCCCTTTGTGCGCAAAGCCTCTACACCGCCTCGGTCACGGGCACGGAGCCCAGGATCTGCTGCACTATCCTCTCCGTGACCCCGGCCGAATCGTTCTCGGAGCCGCGGACGCCCGAGGAGGGTATGATCCTGTGCGGGAGGACGCTCAGGGCCGCCGCCTTGACGTCGTCCGGGGTGCAGTAGGAGCGCCCGCTCGCGGCGGCGCGCGCCCTCGAGGAGGCCAGGAGCATCCGGCTCGCTCGCGGGGAGGCCCCGAGGTAGACGTCGCCGTGCTCGCGGGTCGCCGAGGTCACGGAGACCACGTAGCGCAGGACCGCCTCGCTCGCGTAGACCTCCTCGAGGAGACGGCGCATCTCCAAGAACTCCTCGAGGCCGATCACGGGTTCGAGGTCGGCGACCGGGTCCTGAGAGAGCTTCAGCATGTCCGCCTCGGCCCCCTCGTCCGGGTAGCCGAGCTCCATCTTGATCATGAACCGGTCGAGCTCCGCGTGCGGCAGGGGGTAGGTGCCCTCGTGCTCGATCGGGTTCTGGGTCGCCACCACGCCGAAGGGCTGGGGGAGGTGGCGCGTCTGACCGTCCACCGTCACCGAGCCCTCCTCCATCGCCTCCAGGAGGGCGCTCTGCGTCTTGGGGCTGGCGCGGTTGATCTCGTCGGCCAGCACCACGTTCGCGAACACCGGCCCCGCCCAGAACTCGAAGCTGCCCTCGCCCTGGTTGTAGACGTTGAGACCCGTTACGTCTGCCGGGAGGAGATCAGGGGTGAACTGGATGCGCCTGAACTCCCCGCCCACGGAGCGGGCGAGCGACTTGGCGAGCAGGGTCTTCCCCACCCCGGGGACATCCTCTATGAGGACGTGGCCCCCGGCGAGCAGGGTCATCACCGCCAGAGAGACCCCCTCGCGTTTGCCCGCGACGGCGCGCTCGACGTTGCCGACGATACGCCCCACCCTCTGCGCGAAACCGTTGTAGTCCACAGAAGCCCTGCCAGTCTCCAAGATGACGAAGAGAGATTATAACGCATAGGCATCAGGCTTCAGCTTGAGGGTGCGCTATCGTCGCAGAGCTTCACCGGCACTACCTGACGCCCCACACCTGTTGCCTGAAGCCTAGGTAGTCGCCAGGCTCCCTTCACCGTAGAAATGCTCGACGTAACGGCGCTGCACTTCGTTGAGGCCTCGCGAATACCAGACCATCACCACGTAGCGCGGCTCCTTGGGCGTGCTATTGGGGTACATGCCGCACTCCATCGGGAGACGGTTGCCCTTTCTCGCGTTGCACTTGGTGCAGGCCGTCACCACGTTGTCCCAGCTGTTCGTGCCGCCGCGCGAGAGGGGTTTCACGTGGTCGCGGGTCAGGCGGTCGCGGCGACCCAGGTCGTCGCGGTGCTTGGCACAGTACTGGCACCTGTAGTTGTCCCTGGCGAAGAGGATCGCGTTGGTCACGTGACGTCTGAGGCGCCGCGGTATCTCGACGTACTTGATAAGCCGGATCACGAGCGGATAGGGATATTCAGACTTCTCGGAGCGGAAGCGGCGCTCGAGATTGGCCTCGACGATCTCGGCTTTCTCAGAGACAACGAGGACTATCGCCCTCTTGGCCGGTACTAGGGCCACGGGCTCGTAGCTTGCGTTGAGCGTCAAGCATCGTGCCACGGCGGTATTTTAACATAACGGGATGCTTGTAAAGGACGAAACCGCATACCTAGGCCGTTTGTAGCGGCTACAGGTTTCAGGCTTCAGGCTTCAGGGTTTGCTGCTCTCTCCGTGTGCCGGATCAATACCCCTTAGAGCACCGCTGGAACGCGCGTTTCACGCGTCACGGGACGATCTTCCATAGCGGGGTGTGGTTTCTAAGTTCGGGTTCTCGCGGCCCTGGTCTTCGGGGCCCGCACCACGGCTTCGAGGATCGGGGCGGCGGAGGCCCGGAAGGGGTCGGCGGCGGGCAACCCCGTCTCATCGGCTACCCTGGCGACGAACTCTCGGGCCTCGGATTCTTCGAGGCCCCCCGTGTTAACGCTCACGGCGACGACGGGGGCGGGCTTGACGAGGGCGGCGACCTCCTCGTAGAGGCGGGCAACGTGGGCGGGGCTCGGACGCGGGACGCCGGGCACTATGTCTTCCTTCGAGGCATCGGCGCAGAGGATCAGGCAGTCCGGGCACGGGCCGTGCAAGAGGCCGAGCGTGACCCCGGAGTAGGCCGGGTGGCCCAAAGAGCCCTGGCCCTCGACCAGGATCAGATCCGGCCCCCTTCTCGCCGCTTCGAGGACGAGCTGCTCCGAAGCGCCGGCGACGAAGTCCGAGATGACAGCGTCCACGCAGATCCCCCACCCGGCGATGATGATGCCGGTCTGCCCCGTCGCGACGAACTCGGCCTCCATGCCCGCTCTTTTTGCGGACCTCTCGATCTCCAGGGTCGCCGTCATCTTGCCGATGGCGGTGTCCGTCCCGACCGTGAGCGCGACCTTGGGCCCAACTTCGAGAGCTTCTCCGGAGAAGAGGGGTATGTCTTCCGGTGGTTCGCGCACGTCCCAGACCCTCCCGCCGGGGAACTTTGGCCCAAGGCGCTGGTGAAGGCCGCTGACGATCTCGAGCCCGGCTTCGGCCGCCGCCCCTAAAGTCTCCATCCACTCCTCCGGCAGTCGCCCGCCCGCCGGGGCGAGCCCGACGAGGATGGAGGTCGGAGAGAGCTCCAGCGCCTCACCTAGCGTCCCAACTATCGGGGCGTCGCGCCCGAGCTCTGGCATGACGGCGCGCACGCTCCTTCCGGCGAGCGTCGAGTCGATTACGGCGACTACCTCGTCCTTGCCGTAGCGGATGAGCCCGTGGGCGGTCTTGGCGTGGCGGTTGTCGAACCACCCTTCGGCCAGGATCGCGTAGCGGCGCTCGGGCACCCTCTCCGGCATCACCGCGGCTCCACCCCGAGGCCGGGCTCATCCGAGAGGACGATGCGCCCGTTCTCGTAGAGCAGACCCACAAACGGGTCGTCGGCGAGGAGCATCGCGCCGTCGAGGTCCACGAAGTCGCAGAGGCCGGAGATCTGGGCCGCCGCGGAGATGCCCAGCGAGGTCTCAACCATGCACCCGAGCATGACCGCCATCCCCAGCGAGCGGGCGGTGTGGATCATCTCCAGGGCCCTCCTGATCCCCCCGCACTTGGCGAGCTTGACGTTTACCCCGCTCACGCACCCCCAGAAAGGAGGCACGTCGCCCGCGACGATGGCCCCCTCGTCGGCGATCACCGGCACGGGGTAGGCGGCCTCGGTCGCCCCTCGCAAGGCCTCGGGACCGGCGGAGGCCGGTACGGGCTGCTCGATCATGCGCACCCCTATCCCCTTTAACTCAGCCGCCACCTCCGGGGCCTCTTCGGGAGAGAAGGCCTCGTTGGCGTCGACCCAGATCCCCGCCCTCGAGAACTCCGCCACCGCCCGGACCGTATCGACGTCTCCCCAACCCCCCACCTTCATCTTGAGGATCGGGAAAGCGGAGAGCCTCCTCGCCCTCTCGACGGTGGTATCGGGCTCCGCTATCCCTAAAGTGTAGGCGCTCGTGGGCTGCGGGCGGGCGAGCCCGAGCAGCCTGTACAGAGGGACGCCGAGCCTCTTCGCGGCGAGGTCGTGGAGCGCGGTGTCCAGGGCGGCGAGCGCCGTCGGGGGCAGATGGTCGTTCCCCGCGATGCTGCCCTCGATATCCCAGGGGTCCCGGATCTCGACGCCTTCGAGCGCCCCCGCCACACCGTCGGCGTCCTGACCGTAGTAGCGTGTTGGGGCCGCCTCGCCCCGACCGACCAGAGTGTCCTCCTCGAGCTCGAGGATCACGCGCACAAAGGCGTCGGCCGAGCTGCGGGCGATGGCGAAGGTGCGCTCGGTGTGCACCGTCACGGTCCGAACCTTCGTCTCCAAGAGATGCTCCCCTCCCGCTCGCCTTCTGCGCCGCATTGTAGCGCGTGGCCTCCGACGGAATGTCCCCCCTTAAAGGCTTGTTAAAATAGCTAAACAGTGGATGGCGGCGTTTGTACTGCGGGTGCGCGCGGGCCGGACGAGTAGGAGAGGCGCACCCTGGAGGCGGATACGGCAGAGATCCTGATAGTCGAGGACGACGAGGTGATCATGGGCACCCTGGCCTACAACCTCTCCAGGCAGGGCTTCGGCGTAAAAGGGGTCACCACCGGCGCGGAGGCTCTGAGGTTCGCCCGCAAGCTGCGGCCGGACCTGATCCTGCTCGACCTGATGCTCCCCGGCGAGTCGGGTATAGAGGTCTGCGAGCGCATCCGCGAGCGCGACCAGGGGGTGGTGATCGTCATGGTCACGGCCAAGGACGCCGAGGACGACAAGGTGCGGGGCTTCGAGGTCGGCGCCGACGACTACGTGACCAAACCCTTCGGCATGAAGGAGCTCGTCGCCCGCATCAACGCCAACCTCAAGCGCAGCGAGACGGGCGGGCGGGGCAAGGTCCTGGAGGCCGGCGACCTCCAGCTCGACACCAAGAATTTCACGGCCCGCGTCAAGGGCGAACCCCTGGACCTGCGCCTGAAGGAGTTCGAGCTTCTGGCGGCGCTCGCCTCCGCCCCGGGGGAGCTCAAGAGCCGGGAGGAGTTGGCCAAGGAGGTCTGGGGGCACGCGGGCGTAGGCTCCTCGCGGACCATAGACGTCCACATCCGCAGAATCCGGGCGGCGCTCGAGGAGAACTCCTCCTACAAGTACATCCACACCGCGCGAGGTCTCGGCTACCGCTTCGAGGCAAAGGACAGGGCCGGGGTGGGCGACGAGTCGCCGGAGTAGAGGACACAATGCTGGGCAGGCGCGAAGACCACCAATACTTCAGCCCCGACGAGCTGCAACGGGTCAACAAGATCCGGCGCGACTTCGTGGCGAACGTCTCCCACGAACTCAAGACCCCGGCGACGAGCCTGCGGCTGCTCGCCGAGAGCCTGGAGGAGACCATCGACGAGGACCCCGTCCAGGCCCGCCTCTTCGCCGCGCAGCTAAAGAGAGAGACCGGGCGGCTCTCGCAGCTGATAAATGACCTCCTGGACCTGACGCGCCTGGAGACCCAGGAGGGGGTCGAGAACCCGACGCCCGTCGACGTGCGCAGCGTGCTGATGACCGTGCTCGCGCGCATGAGAAGGGTCGCCCGGAAGAAGAACATAACCCTCCAGTGGAAGCGCTTCGGCAAGGCCAACCAGTATACCGTCAACGGGGACGAGGCACAGCTGACCTCAATGTTCACTAATCTAGTTGACAATGCCGTGAAGTACACGCCGCCCGGCGGCCGGGTGGAGGTGATGGGCGGCTTCGAGGGTTCGGAGATAGTGATCCGGGTCTCCGACACGGGCATCGGCATCCCGGAAGGGAAGCTGCCCCGCATCTTCGAGCGGTTCTACCGCGTAGACAAGGCGCGCTCGAAGGAGACCGGCGGGACGGGTCTGGGCCTCTCGATGGTCAGGCACGTAGCCGAGAATCACGGAGGGCGGGTCACCGTCGAGAGCACTTTAGGCGAGGGCTCAACCTTTACCGTCTACCTGCCGCGCAGCTAGCTTTATAGGCTACAGGCATCAGGCTACAGGTAAATTGGCTGATGCCTGTAGCCTGATGCCTGAAACCTTTATTCAAAGTGGTCCCAGCCGGAGAGGGTTTCGACCGGCTCGTCCCCGCGCCGGAAGACGACGTCGGCTCCGTCGGTGACTTCGCCGACAACGGTGACGGGCACCTCGACGCACGCGGCCAGAGCGTCCAGGGTGGATGCTGAAGCGGAGATCAGGAGCTCGTAGTCCTCACCCCCTGTGGCCGCCAGGATCTTTGGGTCTCGCTCGAGAGACTCCAGGAACGTCCGTGTATCGCTCGCTACCGGCAGGAGATCGAGGTCCACCTGGCACCCGACCCCGCTCCGCTCGCAGATACGGCGCACGTCAGAGGCGAGGCCGTCCGAGAGATCTATCACGGCGCCCACCCCCAGTCGGGCCGCGACGCCTCCCACGCCCACCCTCGGTTCAGGCCGCAGGTGCTTGCGGATCAGGCGCTCGGGACCGGACGCTCCGTTCTGGAGGGCGAGGAGTCCCGCCGCCGAGGCGCCGAGCTCCCCGGTGGCCGCGAGCAGGTCGCCGGGGCTCGCCCCGGAGCGCAGAAGAGGTGGGGCGAAGAGCTCCCCGAGTATGGCCACGTCCACCGTCAGGGCGCTGGCTCGGGTCGTGTCACCCCCGAGCGGGTAGACGCCGAACGTTTTGCAGGCTTCGAGAATCCCTCCAAAGCAGCGGAGGGTCGTCTGCGGGTCGGTCGAGCCGCCGGAGGCCAGGACGAACCGCGGGGTCCCCCCCATCGCCGCAACGTCGGAGACGTTTATGGCTACGGCCTTGTAGCCTACGTCCTCCGGCGTGGCCCAGCCCTCGAAGTGATGCCCGCAGACGAGCATGTCGGTTGCGGCGACCCAGTCGCGCTCGCCCAGCCGGAGGACGGCGCAGTCGTCCCCGACGGGCACCAGCACCTCGGGCGGTGGCTGGGGGAGGTTGCCCGAGATCTTGCGTATGATCTCGAACTCGTTCATCGCTTCCACGCGCGCGGGTCGAAGAAGCGGCGGTAGCGCGAGATCACCTCCTTGCCGACAAAGAGCGCCGCGCCCCAGAAGACCACCTCCGCAGCGACCACGAGCCCCGCGGAGAGCCCGACCTTCTGCGCCGTCGCGAGCGGCAGGAACGGGACCACCGGAATCGCGGCGTAGAGTGCGGTCGGGATCACCAGGAGAAAGATGGCGAGGATCCAGGCCCGCTTTTTCGAGATGGGATCGGAGGCACCGTCGGGACCGCTCTGGGGGCGGACCGGTTCGTTCTCGCTCACGCCTCTAACATCCTCACCGCATCCCAGAGGGCATCCAGCTCTTGCCCGGTGTACCAGGTGGGCAGGCTGCGCCACTCCCTCTCGGTGACCCACACGTAGTCGTCGTGCGCGGTACCTTCGATTCTTACTTCTCCTCCCGGAGAGGGAGCGAGGAATCCGACCCCGGCGTAGAGCTCGGTATCCTCTGGCCCCCGCCAGGGCTCGACCGTGGCCCACCAGGCGAGTGCGGGCTCCGCATCGAGGCTCGTCTCCTCGACGGTCTCGCGG
>JALYGY010000035.1 GCA_030776865.1 Actinomycetota bacterium
ATCGCCAGGGGCCTCGGCATCGAGGTGAGCGAGCTTCTCGTCCGCATCGCCTCCGCCCTCGAACCCGCGCCGGTAGTACCGGTCGCGGACTCCCTGGCCGCTTAAGCGGCGCTATAGCCCCTCCAGAAACCCCAGCACGACCCGATTGAACCCTTGCGGTCTCTCCATGTTCGGCAGGTGGGCGGTACCGGGGATCACGACCCTCCGCGCCCGCGGAATGCGCAGCTGCAGGAGATCGGCGGCCTCGATGATCTCCGGCCGGTCCAGGTCGCCGACGATAACCAGCGTGGGAACATGGATCTCGGCCAGCCGGTTTACGGCGGGCGGCTCCAGCGGGCGTTCGTCGCCCAGCCCCGACACTTCGTTCTTCAAGGCGATCAGGTTCATCTCCGCCACTAGATCCCGCACGCCCGAATCCACCCCATCCGGACCGCGGTAAGGACCATCCACCCAGATCCGGACCTCTAGCGCGGAGACCCGCCCCAGGTCCCCGGCGTTTTCAGCCGCGACAAGCTCCTCCCACTGCTCTGGGGGATCTTCCCCCGCATCGAACCCGCTGAGTGCGGACCCGACGGGGACCAGGGCGCGGACTCGCTCCGGGTGCTCGAGAGTGAAGTCGATGATCGCGCGTCCTCCAATCGAGCAGCCCACGAGAAACGCGCGTTCGATGCCCAGGGAGTCGAGTAGAGCGCGCAGGTCCTCGTGATGAGAGAAAGGCCCCTCGACCATCGCCGACCTGCCGAACCCTCTCATGTCGTAGCGGATCATCCGGTATCGGCGTGCGAACGTCGCGAGTTGCCCATCCCACATCCTCCTGTCGGCGATCCCGGCGTGGACCAGAACCAGCGGCTCCCCACTCCCCGAGGTCTCGTAGTACAGCCGCGCGCCGTCTGAGGGCGCGAAACCGCTCTGCCGTTTACCGGACACCCTCTGCTCCTCTCAACCACCAAAAAAGTAGGACACGATTATTCCGAGCGAGTTGTACCCGGTGTGGGCCAGGAAGCTGGCGGTGGTGTTGATGTGACGGCGCAGCAGACCCAGCCCGATGGAGAGCAAGAATACGTAGACGAGCAGCACGGAGGGCCCGTACTGGACGTGCATAGTGGCGAAGAGCACGGAGGTCAGTGCTATCCCGAGCACCGGCTGGACGGCACCCCGGAAGAGCGTCTCTTCGCCAAGGCTCGCGCCCACCCCGACGAGCAAGGCGAAGAGCACGGCCGAGATGGGGCTCAGGCCCCTGGGATTGAAGAGGTTGTCCGAGATCTCCCCGACCTGGCGGTGGAGGTCGGGCTGGAGGTTGGCGAAGAGGGCTTCGGCGGCGACCGAGAGCGCGAAAGCACCCCCGACGAAGAGCACGACGACGCCCAATTGTTTGAGAGAGATCGGGTTGTAGCCGAGCCTGTCGAGGGTCTCGCGCAGGTTGCGTCGGATGCCGGCGCCCACGCCCAGGAGCGCGATGGCGAGGAACGGAAGCTGGTTGGTCAGGATGGTGCCCGGCGAGAGCCTGCCGGGGAAAAGCCTCTCCACGTCCGGGTTCCCCAGAAACACCAGGAGGGTCACCACGTTGTTCGCCAGCACCACGACGAGGAGCCACAGCGCCAGGAAGGTGGGTGGATCGGCCCAGAAGGCGTTCTGGAGGCGCCCGCCCATGACCCTGCGCAGCGGCGGCACGCACAGGCCGACGCCGGCGATGCCGACGAGCACGGCCGCCCCACCCGCCGCAACGAAGGTGAGACGTTCGAGGCCAGGAGCACCGCCGCCGGTTGCCCTCAGCAGCAGGCCGACCCCCGTAAAGGCGCCGAGGGCCGCCACAAGGAGCGAGAGGGCCAGCAGCGTCACGATCAGGGTGACTTCCGCCCCCCGGCTCTTGCGAGCCACCTGCGCGAGCAGCGCCAGCCCTCCGACGAAGGCGGTAACAAACAACGTCAGGACCGCAGGGGACATACGGAGCCTTTCTAGATCTAGCTCACCCTCTATGGCTCACGGAGAGGTTAGCACACAGAGATAATGCGCCCGGACCGCGCATGGGGTACGCGGCCCGGGTGCGCCTCCTGGGCTCGAAGGGGTAAAGCCCATTGACCGGCACTGTAGCAACGCCAGGTTACATCTCCGCTACTCGCCGGTAACGATCTGGTAACGAAGAGGCTTCAGGCTACAGGCGTCAGGTCTCAGGTTTTTAGGCGATGCGTATCCGGCAAGTGCTGCCGCACACGCACCGCAGCAGCTCGACAGACTTACCCACAGCGCTACCACGGCTACGGTATGGTGACAGAGTTACAATTGCGGCGAGCCGATGCCTGAAACCTGATACCTTCTACGGATCCCTATTCTCGGCACTCTCCAGGCCGTCGAGTATGGGGCCGAGCGCCCGGTCCCTGGCACCCTCGTACTCCTCGAGGGTCTCCGCCTCGCGGGCCAGCCCGGCGAGGTGTCCCGTGAGTCCCGTGCCGCCCCTCGCGGCGAGTATGCGCCAGCCCAGGAGGCGGTAGGAGCGCTCAAGGTGCAAACCTTCCCGGCCTCCCTCCAGCAGCTCCTCCAGCGCCGCGTGCAGCGCATCCGCCTCGTCCAGAGAGAGCCGCAGCTCGACCGGGGAATCGTCGGGCAACCTAACGAACCTTCTCCAGGTAGATGCGATCCTGGGTTATGATCATTTGCAGATCCTTCGGTGAGCCGCGCAGGTAATCGCGCCACTCCCGGTCGAAGACCTCCGAGTCGCGAGCGTCGGTCCTGAGGACGATGCCCTCATCGACCTCGTCGAGGACTACCGGATGCTCCGAGAGCTGGCCGCGCCGGATCGGGTCCCTGCGGTAGATGGAGTTCCGCGACCGGAAACTCTGTACGCTTGAAGGCGTGGTGTTCAACTCCTGCGCGATCCAATCGTCGCCGCGCCCCTCCTCAACCCAGCGCCGGATCTTCGATGCGTGCGGCTTTAGAGCTACCCTTCTCGTTCCCACAGCCCCCTGCTCCTTCGACGAGCCTAGTTTTATAGTCCATATGTACCACTTTTTGTTACCCGACGCCAGATGTGATAAGGAGATCGGCGGCTCTGCGTATGGATCGGTAGTGGATCTCCACCGTGTCCTCGACCTTGCGGGCGTAGCCGCCGGCCATCGTGACGGCGACCGGGATGCCCCGGTCGCGGCAGGACTCGAGCACGAGGCGGTCACGCTCGGCGAGGCCTTCCTTGCTCACGGAGAGGCGGCCGAGGCGGTCGTCCTCGTAGGGGTCGGCGCCTGCGAGGTAGATCGCGAGCTCTGCCCCAGATCTTTCGAGCGCCTTTTCGAGGCCCTCTTCGAGCGCTTCGAGAAACGCACCGTCATCCGCGCCGTCGGGGAGCGCGACGTCCAGGTCGCTCTCTTCTTTGCGGAACGGGAAGTTCTTGGCGCCGTGGATCGAGAACGTGAAAGCCGAGGGGTCAGCGCGCAGGATCGCCGCCGTCCCGTTGCCTTGGTGCACGTCGGTATCCACGACGACGACCCGCTCGACGAGGCCCTCCGCCCGCACCGCGCGGGCGGCGATGGCGCTGTCGTTGAACACGCAGTAGCCCTCGCCCCGGTCGGCGAAGGCGTGGTGGGTGCCCCCGGCGAGGTTAGCGGCGAAGCCCTCCTCCAGCGCGGCGAGGCAGGTACCCAGAGTGCCGCCGGAGGCCCTCCTTGAGCGCTCGACCATCTTCTCCGACCACGGGAACCCGATGCGTCGCAGCTCCTTTTGCGTGAGCCTTCCGTCCACGACGCGCCGGAGGTAGGTCCTTTCGTGGGCGCGCAGGATCTCCTCGTCCGAGACCGGGCGGGGCACGCGCAGCTCGTCGGACTCGCAGATGCCCGCCGCCGCGACTCTCTCGCGCAGCATCGAGTACTTGACCATCGGGAAGCGGTGTCCCGCGGGCAGCGGGAGCACGAAGTGATCGCTGTAGAAGACCTTCAAGCGTTGCACCCTCGCGAGTCCATGCACAGAGCGTAGTACATAACCCCGCTGCGCGTAAGGATGGCTTTCGCGAGGGGGGAGGCGCGGCCGCTCTGTGATAGCATCCTGCTCTCTGGAGTCCATGGACGATTCACGACAAGAGCGCCTCTTCGCGGAGAGCCCCGGCAGGATCTCACCCCCCGAGCCGGGTCTGTACCTCGGGACCTCCGGCTGGTCGTACGCGGACTGGGAGGGCACCCTCTACCCGCAGGGACTCCCGGCCGCCTCCAGGCTCGCCGAATACGCCAAGCACTACGCGACCGTCGAGATAGACTCCACCTTCTACGGCACCCCGCGCCGCTCGACCGCCGAGAAGTGGCGCGAGATCGTACCGGAGGGCTTCCGCTTCGCTGCGAAGTTTCCACAGGAGGTGACGCACGAGCGAAACCTCGTCGACACCCGCAGCGAGGCCGAACGCTTCGTCCACACCATGCAGGCCCTCGAAGATAGGCTCGGTCCCCTTCTGCTCCAGCTTCCGCCGTCCTTCACCGTAGAGGGGATGGGGGTGCTCGAGGATTTCCTGTCGGCCCTGCCGCAGGGGCCTCGCTACGCTGTCGAGGTGCGCCACAGGAGCTGGCTCGGCTCCGACCTGCCGGCGCTGCTACGCGAGCATGGCGTAGCCCTGACCCTGATTGACTACCCCCGGATGCCGCGGATGGAGGAGGCGACAACAGACTTCGCCTACATCCGCTGGCTCGGCAACCGCCGCGAGTTCCCCTCGGGGCACACCCATCTCAAAAGGGACCGAGACGATGACCTATTGTGGTGGGCAGGCGTCGTGGATCGCTTCCTCAAAGAGGGAAAGACCGTCTTCGCTTACGCGAACAACCACTACCAGAACCACTCGCCCTCGACGCTGGAGCAGTTCCTGGAGTTAAGGCGAGGCGATAGGTGAGCCGCCCAAGCCATCCTGAAGGAGATCACTCCTTGTACCGAGAGAGGGAGGCGCCGCCGTATTCGGTCGATGGCTTTCGTACATCGGAAGCCCTCACAGCCC
>JALYGY010000036.1 GCA_030776865.1 Actinomycetota bacterium
CCATCACCGGGATCAGGAGGAAGCCGATGAGTATGAGCGTCAGAAGCCCCGTCAGCGCCCAGCCGACGCCCAGCAGCACCAGCCACGCCACCTGGTACCACATCGACTGGAGCGCGTGGAACGCCACCTTTTGCGAGCGGTCCTTGTAGACCAGCCAGATCACCAGCGCCGCCACCGGTCCCAGAAAGCCGGTGAAGAGGTTCAGGAAGATGCTCAGGTGTGCCAGCACCGACCACGACCTCTCCTCCTGCGCGCCCATCAGTTCAGGGCCTCGCTCCACGGCGATCCCGTACTCCTGTTCCTTGGCCTCCATTATTGACTCCTCTCTGTCGTAGGCATCTTACGAAACAAAGATACGTCGGAACGGAGCTCTCGGCATCGGACCGGGGACCGAATATGGATGGTCCTCTAGGACCAGATGTCGTGTGCTAGGATCACGCCTGCCGTGGAGAATCCCCCGCGCCACAAGGAGCACGCCGCGACGAGCCGCCGGAGGGAGCTGCTCCTCGCCCTCGGGCTCGCCGTGGCGGTCTTTGTCCTGGATCAGGGCACAAAAGCCCTCGTGGAGGGTTCGATGCGCCCCGGCGAGAGCCTCCCCGTGATCCCCCATCTCTTTAGCATTACCCACATAAGGAACGAAGGCGGCGCGTTCGGCATTCTCGGGGGGAGCCCGCTGCTGTTGCTGATAGGTAGCGTCGTCGCAGTCGGGGTCGTGCTCTGGATGCTCTTAGCCGGGCAGACCTCCAGGCTAGCGACCCTGGGGTGCGGCCTGATCCTGGGCGGCGCGGCGGGCAACCTGCTCGACCGCCTGACCACCGGAGAGGTGACCGACTACATCCACTTCTCCTTCTGGTACGTCTTCAACGCCGCCGACACCGCCATAACCGTGGGTGTCGCGGCCCTACTCCTCAGCGCCCTTCGCTCGGAGAGAGCTGATCAGCAGTAAACAAGCGCTGGAAGCTTCTAACGTTCGGCCTCTCCCGAGACCCTGCGGGGAGCCTCGGGCTGCCTGTCCTCTTTCTCACGCAACTGGCGCAGGATACCGCCCGAGAGCAGGATATCGCGCTCCCGCTGCGAGTACTCGGCCAGCAGCGTGACCTCGGTTGCCTCCGTGCGGGCCGGGACCTCTTCGTCCCCGTTCTCCAGGTGCTGCCGGAGGTCCGGCAGGACCCACCTCTGCCCCTGCTCGAACCTCTCGTAGTCAGCCTCGTCCTTTATACGCAAAGGCAATATGCCCTGGGAGATGAGGTTCCTGCGGTGGATGCGGGCGAAGCTCTTGGCGATCACGGCTCGGATGCCCAGGTGCAGCGGGGCCAGAGCCGCGTGCTCCCGGCTCGAGCCCTGGCCGTAGTTGTGCCCACCCACTATAAAGCCCGGCGCCATCTCCCTGGCCTTCTCGTGGTACTCCGGATCGAAACGCCTGAAGGTGAACCTGGCGATCTTCGGTACGTTCGAGCGGAACGACATCACCTCGACACCGTCGGGCGCCAGATCCCCGGTCGAGATATCGTCCTCGACCACGATGGTCACCGTGCCCTCGAGCGAGTCCGGCAACTCGGGGGCCTCAGGCGGCGGCTCGATGTTCGGGCCGCGCGGTATCTCGATGCCCGAGGCCTCCTCGTGCGGCGCGGGGTCGAGGATCTGCCTGTCGTCTACCGCCGGGTTCGCCGGGGCTTGGGGCAACTGCGGGTACTCCCCGAGCTCGCGCGGGTCCGTGATGACGCCGCGTAAAGCCGTCGCCGCCGCCGTGGTCGGGCTCGTGAGGTAGACATGATCCGTCTGGGTCCCGGAGCGCCCCGGGAAGTTGCGGTTGAACGTCCTCACGCTGACGGAGTCCGAGGGCGGCGCCTGACCCATCCCGACGCACGGGCCGCACACCGGCTCGAGCATCCGCGCACCGGCCCGCACGAGGTCGGAGTACACGCCGGTCTGAGCGATGGAGTCCAGGATCTGCCTGCTCCCCGGGGTCACCGTCATCACGAGCCCCGGGTAGACCGTCTCGTCCCGCAGCACCGCAGCCGCGATCGCAAGGTCGTCGAAGCCCGAGTTGACCGAGCTGCCGATGCAGACCTGCGCAGCTCGGGTGCCCGCGACCTCGCTCACCGGGACGACGTTGCCGGGCGAGTGCGGCTTGGCGATGAGAGGTTCCAGGTTATCGAGCTCGACGTGCTCGCGCTCGTCGTAGCCGGCACCTTCGTCGGCAGCGAGCTCGATGAAGTCGCCCGGGCGCCGCTGGGCTTCGAGCCACTCTTTCGTGCGCTCGTCGGAGGGAAAGACGCCAGTGGTCGCGCCGAGCTCGGCGATCATGTTGCAGATCGTGGTCCGCCCCGTCACGTCTATGTTCGCCACGCCGGGCCCGTAGAACTCGAATATGCGCCCGAGACCGCCCCGGACGCCACGCCTCCGCAGGAGCTCGAGGATCACGTCCTTCGGCGTCACCCACTGCGAGAGCTCTCCGGTCAGCTCGACGCCCACCACCTTGGGCGCCGGGGACCGGAAGGGTTGCCCGGCCATCACCAGCGCCACGTCGAGCCCACCGGCACCGATGGCTATAGCGCCCAGAGCGCCCGAGGAGGTGGTGTGGGAGTCGGCCCCGATCAGGGTCGCCCCGGGTCTCGCGAAGCGCTCGACGTGCAGGTAATGGCAGATGCCGTTCCCGGGCCGGGAGTAATGCATACCGTACTTGGCGGCGATCGCCTGCAAAAAGCGGTGGTCGTCTGGGTTCTTGTAGTCGAGCTGGATCACGTTGTGGTCCACGTACTGGACGGCGAGGGGAACCTGGACCCTGTCCACCCCCATCCGCTCGAACTGCAGACAGGCCATCGTGCCGGTCGCGTCCTGCAGCAGCGTCTGGTCTATCCTCAAGCCCACCTCCTCGCCGGGCTCGAGCGAACCATCGACCATGTGATCCTTGAGAACCTTCGCAACCAGGTTCTCCGCCATTACACACCACCCCCGAGTAGCCGTTCTGGAGCGTACGCCCCTATTCTACACAGCCACCGTACCCGGCCAAGACGGAGGTCGCAAGCCCCCAGGCCCGGAAAAGCGTCCTCCCGAATCCCCTTAATCACGCACGAGCCGCTGGTAGACCGCGCGGTACTTGCGGATGGCCTGGCGCAGCTCCTCCGTGGTCTCCTCTTCCGAGCTTTCTTCCGAAAACCGGCCCGTGCCCGCGACGACGTCGGCGCGGATGCGCCGGGCCTCCCTGTAGTCGTCGGCGACGTCAGGGTGCATCACCGCCAGGCTGCGCTCGGTCTCCGCATCGCTCTGGGCCGGGTCAGAGACGAAGTTCCGCTCCTCGAGGATCTCCGAGACGGTCCGGTCGGCCAGCTCGATGGACCTGCTGGGGTTGTCCACGAAGACCCGCTCGACCTCGTCCCACCGCTCCTCGTAGCGCTGCGTGCTCTCCTCGGAGAGCGGCTCCACCTGACGCTCGACCCGCCCGCGGTGCTCCCGAAGTTCCCTCTCGGCCTCCTCCCCGGAGCCCCGTTCCTGCGCCGCCCGCTCGTACTCGCTCCCGAATTCCTCTCTCGCCCGCTCCCGCTGCTCCTCGCTCCGCTGCGCCCGCCTCCGCCGCACGGCGAAGAAGATCGCCAGGAGCAGGATCACCACCACCGCCACCACGATGATAATGATCAACGTCGTAGTGTTCACACTTCCTCCTCGCGCCGGGTTGTCTAAGCCCCCTCATTCCTGGTACGGTCTCTGAGCCGCGGAGACGCCGCTTTCGCCGAACGCTAACCGAGCCTTACGAAAAGAGCGGCATCATCTCGTCTACCATCGGCTCCCCTGGCTGACGAGCAGGAAGGTCACGCGACCTCGCGCAGCCGTCCGGTCTCGACCTCGTAGATAAAGCCACGCACGGCGTCCTTGCGCGGGATGAACGGACTCGCCTGGATGCGCGCGATAGACTGGCGCACGTCCTCCTCCAGATCGGAGAAGGACTCCATGGGGAAATGCGGCTTGATGCCCGCTTCCTCCTGGATCTGCTGCTTCAACTCGTCGTCGGTGAAGGTGAGCATCCCACAATCGGTGTGGTGAATCAAAACGATCTCGCGCGTACCGAGCAAGCGCTGCGAGATCGTCAGCGAGCGGATCTCATCGTCCGTTATCACCCCGCCCGCGTTGCGGATCACGTGCGCGTCGCCCTCCTCGAGCCCGAGGATCTTGTGCACATCGAGTCTGGCGTCCATGCACGCGACCACCGCCACACCCCTCGCCGGAGGCAACGGCAGATCTCCCTTGTCGAAAGACTCGGCGTAGGCCGCGTTGTTCTGCAGTAGCTCGTCAGTGACGCTCATCGCTCTTTCCCCTCTCTTAAACCCGATAGGAGCGATCGGAATTAGAGCACACGTTCCGAGCCGGTACAAGTTTGGGAGCCACGGGTGATGGTATAACAGCTCCGTAGAGATGCTCGGAGAAGCGCCGAGCGGAAAGGAGAGGCTCATGACCGAGCGCGAGCGTCGCACGGGCTCCGGGGGGACGCAGGATAACGTCGGGGACGAGTTCGACGAGGCTACCAGGCAGGGTAAACCCGAGGAGAGCGCCACCACCGAGGCCGTCGAGGAGGAAGAGAGGACCGGCGGCACCGGAGGAATGAAGGACAACGTCAGGGACGAGTGGGACGAGTCGCAACGGCGTTAGCTACTTGTTCAGCGTGAACGGTTTTTGAGCCGGGGCTCCCGTAGGGGAGCCCCGGTTGTTTCCTGAGTGCTAGCGGACCCGGGGCCGGTGGGCGTTGACGCGCGAGCGTCCGAAGAGCCGGTCGAGGTAGCGGTCGGCTGCCCAGGCCCCTGCGGCGCCGCCGAGGACGCCGAGGACGATGTCGAAGATAGTGTCGGGCGGGGCGTGGCTTATGGGGAAGCCCCAGATGTCCAGCAGGATCTCTATGAGCTCCCAACCGCCCGCCCCCACGAGGCCGATGACGGAGCCCGTAATCACGGCGCGCCGTGGGGTGTTGAAGAACTCGTCGTCGCCCCCGGCGCGGTAGATGATCTCCGCCGTGATCAGCACCAGCGTGAAGGGTGTGATGAAGTGGGCGATCTCATCGTAGAGAGGGATGGGCTCGAAGAGGTTCCACAAAAAGCCGGCCCCGTTCAAGCCCGTGCAGATCAGGATGAGCGCTACGATCCACCGGCGCGACACCCGCTCACAGCCTCCGATCTTTCGCCTATACCTCCACGACCCGCTTATACCCGGCAGGGATCCGCACCGAAACGCCTCTAGACCTCGTGGCAGTGGTGGCAGCGGGCCTCGTAGCTCTCCTGAGCCCCGATGAGGATGGTCGGTGCGGAGGCGGGGGCGGGGCGTCCGTCTATCAGGCGCTGCGAGCGCGAGGCGTCCCGGCCGCAGCGGGCGCAGATCGCGCGCAGCTTGACCACCTCGTCGGCCTCGGCGAGGAGAAGGGGCATCGAGCCGAAGGGACGGCCGCGGAAGTCCAGGTCCAGGCCAGCGACGATCACCTCGCGGCCCGAGTCGGCCGGGTGTCCACAGGCGGCCACGATCCCCTTATCGAAGAACTGGGCCTCCTCGATGGCCACAACGTCGGTCGTTTGCTCGACCATTTCGAGCAGTTCGCCGCTCGTGGAGGCGGCGACGGCCTCGTGGAGAGCGCCGTTGTGGGTGCTGATCTCGGTGACTTCCGAGCGGGTATCCAGGGCGTGCTTGAAGACCTGGCCGCGGCGGCGCGCGTAGAGAGCGCACCTGAGGCGCCGGATCAACTCCTCCGTCTTGCCCGAGAACATCGAGCCCGTGATCACGGTCAGAGACCCCGTGGGCAAGGTCGGAGCGCCGGCGGAGCTAGCTCTTGCTTGCGGCATCACCTTTGGATTTTACTCACCACGCCGCTGCTTACGAGGCCCAGTTACCCTAGCGCAGGTTGCGCTTCGGCTTGCGGCGCTCCCTCATGTACCGGATGACGGCGACCGCCACCACCCCGGCGACGACGAGCGCGGAGGTCACCAGGAACAGCGTGACGTACCCCGGCGCCCCATGCCCCAGGTAGGAGTAGAGAAAGGTCTGCGGAAAGATGCCCAGAGTCGTGGCTACGATGAAGTTTCGGAACCTCATCCGAGTGAGGCCGGCGGCGTAGGAGATCACGTCGAAGGCGACGCCGGGGACGAGACGGCCGACGAAGACGGCGTACATCCCCCAGCGAGCGAACCAGCGGTCAGCCGACTGAAGCCCCGTCTTGCCCACCAGCACCTCCACCGGCACGCGCCCTAGAGAGCGCGAGATCCAGAAGCACACCGCCGCGGCCAGTACGTGCCCGAAGAGGCTCAGCATCCAGCCCCAGAACACCCCGAACGCCAGCCCGTTGGCGAACGTTATGAGAAAGGAGGGCACGGGGGCCACGAGCGCCTGCAACACCATCAGAAAACACGAGGCGATCGGGGCCAAGAGCCCGAAGGAGAGGATGTAGTCCCTGAGTCCCGCTATGTCCCCCCGTCCCAGAAGACCTAAGGCGCGGTTCACCTCCGAGCGGAATCCTCCTGAAAGGAGGTAGAGAAGAGCGAACAACGCCGCGACGATCAGGAGCAGCACCAGGCGCAACAGCCGGATCGTTCGGGCGTCCAGACTCGCGGGTCTCGCTACAGGAGGGGGCAGGTGTCCGGGCCTGTTCACCGGTTAATCATATATCGCGGGCAGGTCGCTGACGGCTTGAAATGGGCACGCGCGGCGCGATCTAGTCGAGCACTCCTCCGTCGAGCGTGTTACGGGCCAACTTTATCGAGGCGGCGTCGATCATCTGGCCGTCAACACTGACCGCGCCGATCCCTGCGGCGTTAGCCTCCTCGTAGGCCCTCACCACCTTCTTGGCCCACTCGATCTCCCTCTCGGTCGGCGAGAAGATTTCGTTGACGGCCTCGATCTGGGCCGGGTGGATGCACCACTTGCCGTCGAAGCCCAGAGAACGGGCGATAAGGCAGCTCTCGCGCAGGCCCTCCTCGTCGCGGTAGTCGGCCAGGGGACCGTCCACGGCGCGCAGACCCGCGGCGCGGGCGGCGACGACGATCCGCTGCATGGCGTGGTGGAAGCGGTGGCCGGGGTAGATCTCGTCCCACTCGTCCATAGCTCCGATGCTCCTGTAAGGCATGAGAAGGCTCGCCGCGAAGTCGCCGGGGCCGAAGTGAAGGGCCTCGAGCCGATCCGTCGCGCGGGCTATCCCGTCTATGTTGACGAGCCCTAAGGCGCTCTCTATCTGGCCTTCGATCCTTACCTTGCCGGGCTCCAGGCCGACGGCGAGTTCGATCTGGGATAGCAGCGTAGCCGCGACGTGGAGGTCTTCGGGACGCTGGACTTTGGGGATGAGGACCTTGTCCAGCCTGTCCCCGGCCCTCTCGACGACCTCGATCAGGTCGCGGTAGAAGTAAGGGGTGTCGAGGGCGTTCGCGCGGTAGAGGGTCGGCCTGGTTTGCCAGTCGAGCTCCATGAGGGCGCGGACGACCTCTTTGCGGGCGCCCGCTTTTTCATCCGGGGCGACGGCGTCCTCGAGGTCGAGGAAGACCGAGTCGGCGGCGGAGGCGAGGGCCTTCCCCGCCATCTCGAGGTTCGAGGCGGGGACGGCCAGGAGGGAGCGAAAAGCCCTCACCTATCTCTCGAGCAAGGTCTCCACCGGCTCGCCGCGGATGGAGGCGTCGAGGACCTCGACCGGGTGGGCCATCGGCATGGAGTGCCCCATCCTCTTCAGGCTGGCCTGTATCTGGAGCATGCAGCCGGGGTTGGAGGTCACGATCATACGCGCCCCCGTGTTCAGGATGTTACGGGCCTTGCGGTCGCCGAGTTCGGTGGCGGGCTCGGGCTCGACCATATTGTAGATGCCGGCCGAGCCGCAGCAGATCTCCGCCTCCTTTATCTCCCTGACGTCCATGCCCGGTATCTGCTTGAGCGTGGCTCTGGGCTGCTCGCGGACGCCTTGGGCGTGCGCCAGGTGGCAGGCATCGTGGTAGGCAGCCGCGACCGGCAAGGGGTGCCGCTCGGCTGCGGGTCCGAGCTCCTGGATGAACTCCGAGATGTCCAGCACCTTCTCGGCGAACGCGCTGGCGCGCTCGGCGTAGTCGGGGTCATCGCGCAGGAGGTAGCCGTACTCCTTGAGCGTCGAGCCGCAGCCTGCTGCGTTGATCACGATGTTGTCGACCTCGACGCTCTCGAAGGCGTCTATCAGCTTGCGGGCGAACCTCTGGAACTCCTCCTCTCTCCCCGCGTGCACGCTCAGGGCGCCACAGCAGCCTTGACTTTTTGGCGCCACGACCTCGCAGCCCTCGGCGGAGAGCACCCGCACGGTGGCGGCGTTGACCTCGGAGAAGAAGACCCGCTGCACGCAGCCCTTGATAAAGCCGACCCTCCGGCGCCTCTCGCCGGCCGGCGCGGTCACGTCCGGGACATCCTGCTCCCTGGTCAGCATGGGCATGAGGGCCTCCATCGCCCTCATGCGCTTGGGGAGCATGTTCATGACCCCGGCCCTGCGCAGCATATCCCCGACGCCGAAGCGCTGGTAGAGCTTGAGGGGCGCAGCCATCAGGCGCAGCCGCTCCGGGTAGGGGAAGACCTGGAAGATCATCTCCCTGAAAGCCTTGTCCTCGGGGGAGCGCTCGTAGCGGCGTTCGATCTGCCCACGGGTGGCCTCGATGAGCTTGTCGTACTGCACGCCCGAGGGACAGGCGGTCACGCAGGCCATGCAACCGAGGCAAAGGTCCCAATGACGGACCATCTGATCGTTCATGGGCTCCTCGGTGAGGCCCTTGTTCATGAGGTAGATGCGCCCGCGTGGGGAGTCCATCTCCTCGCCGAAGAGCACGTACGTCGGGCAGGTCGGCAGACAGAAGCCGCAGTGGACGCAGTCGTCTATGAGGTCCTTCTCCGGCGGGTGGTGGTCGTCGAAGGCCGGAAAGACGTAGCTGCCGGTCTCGGTGGACCGGCCTATCCCGACGGTCTGCCCCACCGAGCTGTGCGCGCCGAACGTCTCCCGGGGCGCGTCCTCGGGGCTGTCAGCGCCAATGCTCTGGGCCATCGCGTCGTCCTGCGCCGGCGAGTCGTCCCGCCGCCTCTCGGTGGCGTCCGTCGCGTCGTAGGGGTTGCCGCTCTCCCGCGGATCGAGGGATTCGTTCCGCCTGTCCACTAGATACCTCCCACAAACCTGCCGGGGTTCAGAATCCCCCGGGGATCGAACTTCTCCTTTACCCGACGGGTGAGCTCGAGCCGGCTCCCCAAGGGGCCCCACACCTCGACCCTCTTCTTGAAGGTCGTCGGGGCCTCGCGCACGACCACGCTCCCGCCCCTCCTGGTCCAGATCTCCCTTAGCTCCTCCACGACCTGGGCCCGCGCCTCGTCGTCGGCGCCCGAGAGCGCGACGTACGTGACGCCTACCCCCGCGTGCCCGGTGATGCGCGGCGAGACGGCCCTGCGCGCGCAGGCCCCGAGGGCCGAGTCCAGCACCCCCGTCAGCTCGGCCGGAGGAGTACTGATCTTGATCGCCACCTCGTCGCTCCCGGCGCCCGGCGGCGCGAGCGATCCTAAAGAGACCGCCTCCTCATCCGTGAGCTCCCGAACCTTCCCGAAGCTCCTGAGCAGGTAGGAGGCCGTCTCGGCCTGCGCCTCGACGCTGGGTTCTATCCCCTCGATGAGAACGGTGAGGAGCCTCGTGTCTTCGCTCCAGTTCAGCTCCACCGCGCTCGGCACGAGCTGGGCGTGCAGGACCGCCTGGGCCGCCTGGCCGGCGGAGAGCGTGCTCTCGGGCTCGAGGGCCACCGTTCGAGCCGCCTCGGGTCTGGGGTGCAGCCGGAAGTTGCACTCGGCGATGACGCCGAGCGTGCCCAAGGAACCGGTGAAGAGCTTCGACAGGTCGTAGCCGGCCACGTTCTTGACCACCTTGCCGCCGGCCTTCGCCACCGTACCATCCGAGAGGACGACCGTGATCCCTATGATGAGGTCCCTGATCGTGCCGTAGCGGTAGCGGCGCGGCCCCGTGGAGTTCGCCGCGACGACGCCCCCGATGGTCGCCCCCCTCTCCGGCGGGTCAATGCCGAGCATCTGATTCGAGCCGGCGAGCCGGTCCTGCAGGTCCTGCAGCTTCATCCCGGCCTGGACCCGGACCACCTGGTCTCCAGGGACGTACTCTACGATCTCGTTCATGCGCGCGGTGCTCAGGATGAGGTCGAGCTCCCGCGGCGGGTTGCCCAAAGATGTCTTTGTCCCGCCGCCCCGCACGGAGACCGCGAGCCCCTCGTCGGTGGCGAACCTCAACAGCTCGCTCGTCTCCTCGACCGATCCCGGCTCGGCGACAAAGGAGGGCTCGACGCCGTCCACGGCGTCCTCGGGCGTGGCCTCGCGGGCGTGCTCGGCGCCCACTATCCTCTGCAGGTCTGCCAAAGAGACGTTCTTGGTGTGGGTCTCCATGCGGTCTCCTTAGAAGTTCTCCGCGAGGCCGGCCTTCTGGACCGGGTGCATGCGGAAGGGGCCGGGTCGCTCGCCGCACAGGCGCGGCGTTGGCAAGACCTTGCCCGGGTTGCAGATCTGGTGCGGGTCGAAGGCGCACCTGAGGAGCCCGAAGGTGTTCAGGTCATCTTCTGAGAACATCTTGGGCATGTACTTCATCTTGTCCACGCCGATGCCGTGCTCCCCGGTCAGGGAGCCCCCGTGCTCCAGGCAGGTAAGAACTATCTCCCCGGCCACCTCCTCGGCCTTCTCGGCCTCACCGGGGACGTTGTTGTCGTAGAGGACCAGCGGGTGCAGGTTGCCGTCGCCGGCGTGGAAGACGTTGGCGACGCGCATGCCGTGCTCCTCGCCGATTTCGGAGATCCTCTTCAGTACCTTCCCGAGCTCCGTGCGCGGGACGACGGAGTCCTGCACGTAGTAGTCGTTGCTGATGCGGCCCATCGCCGCGAACGCCGCCTTGCGCCCCTTCCAGAAGAGCGCCCGCTCGGTGTCGTCCTCGGCTACCCTTATCTCGGAGGCGTTGTTCTCCTCGCAGGTCTTCAGGGTCTGGTCGAACTGGTTCTCAACCTCCGCCTCGGGGCCATCGAGCTCGACGATGAGGATCGCACCCGCCTGTGGGAAACCGGGGTGTACGGCGGTCTCGACCGCCTCTATGCACAGGGCATCCATCATCTCAATAGCGGCCGGCACGATCCCGGCTCCGATGATCCCCTCGACCGCCCCGCCGGCCTCTTCGGTGTCCTTGAACGCCGCCAAGAGCGTGCGCACCGACTCGGGCTTGCGCACGACCCTCAACGTTATCTTGGTCGCGATCCCTAAAGTTCCCTCGGAGCCGACGAACGCCCCGAGGAGCTCGTAGCCCGGGGCGTCGGGCGCCTTGCCGCCGCCGATGTTGACCACCGAGCCATCGGGGAGGACGACCTCGGCCCCAGTTACGTGGTTCGTGGTGAACCCGTACTTCAAACAATGCACGCCGCCGGAGTTCTCGGCGAGGTTCCCGCCGATGGAGGAGACGATCTGGCTCGCCGGGTCCGGGGCGTAGTAGTAGCCGTCGTCGGCGACCTCGTTGCTGACCCACATGTTGATCACGCCCGGCTCGACGACGACCCGCTGGTTGGGGATGTCCACCTCGAGGATCCGGCGCATCCTGCTGAGAACGACGAGTATCCCCGCCTCGACCGGCAATGCCCCGCCGGAGAGGCCGGTGCCGGAGCCGCGCGCGACAAAGGGTATGCCCCCGTCGTAGCAGACCTTGACTATCTGCTGCACCTGCTCGCCCCTCTCCGGCAACACGACGAGGTCGGGGATGACGCGGTAGTTCATCAGGCCGTCGCACTCGTAGGACCGGAGCTGTTCGCGCTCGGAGATCACCCCCTCCGGCCCGAGGATGGATTTCATAGTCCGTATGAGCCTCTCTCGCTCCACGCGCGCCTCCTTCGGCCAGGCCCCCTAGCCCCATCGGCCGGGTTGTCCCCGGCGTCCTTTCCCTTCGATGCCTCTGACACCTGGTCGACGATCGCCGTGAGCGAGAGTGACACCCTCCCCGCCCGCCGCGAACGCTACCCCCAGCTACTCTTACAATTCTATCCTAAAGCCGGGCCGGAGATCACGCCCCGAATATCTCTCTCGCTGCCCGTCCCTTTTCCCCTCTGCACCGGTGCGACTACGGGTTCGCCGCGCGCGAGGCCTCCGGGCGGCATACAATGTTTGACTATGGAGGAGCGACTCAGAGAGATCCTCTTCGCGGGCCTCGCGGCCGCAGACCCGAAGGAGGCGGTGTTGCGCTCCGTGCGGCTGGAGGGGAACTCGATCCTCGCCGGTGGCGCGCGCTTCGAGGCCGGGAGGGTCTTCGTCCTGGCGGCCGGCAAGGCGGCTGGCGCGATGGCCAGCGCCGCCGAGGTGCTTCTCGGCGAGCGCCTCGCGGGCGGTCTCGTCGTCGCGAAGTACGGCCACGAGGCCGAACTCGGGCGGCTGGAGACCGTCTTCGCCGCCCACCCCGAGCCCGACGAGCGCGGCGTTGGGGCCGCCCGCCGGACCGAGGAGCTGGCGAGGTCGTTGGGGGAGGGGGATCTCCTCCTCGCCCTCATCTCCGGCGGAGCCTCGGCGCTCCTGGCGGACCCGGCTCCGCCCATAGGACTCGCGGACCTCAAACGGCTCACCGGGGCCCTGCTGAGGAGCGGGGCGGATATTGGTGAGATCAACACCGTAAGGAAACACGTCTCGGTCTTGAAGGGCGGTGGCCTGGTAAGCCTCGCCGCGCCCGCGCCCACCCTCGCCCTCCTTCTCTCCGACGTGGTGGGCGACGACCCTTCGGCGATAGCCAGCGGCCTTACCGCCCCGGACCCGACCACCCTCGAGGACACGCGCCGGGTGCTCGCACGCTACGGAATAGAACCGCCGGAGAGCGTCGTCGAACATCTGGAGCACGCCGAAGAGACGCCGAAGCCCGGCGATGCTCTCTTTAGAGGGGTCGCGAACGTCGTCTGCGGTAGCGGACGGCACGCGGCGGAGGCCGCGGCGGAGAAGGCGCGGGATCTCGGGTACGAGCCCCTCATACTCTCGACCACCGTCACCGGGGATGCCCGAGACATCGCCCTCTTCTCTGCAGCCGTGATCCGGGAGGTCCTCGAGAGCGGCAACCCCACAGCCGCGCCCTGCGCCCTCGTGAGCGGCGGCGAGGCTACCGTGACCGTGCGCGGAGAGGGCACCGGCGGCCCCAATCAAGAGTACGCCCTCGCTCTCGCCGTGGAACTGGAGGGCGTCGGAGGATGGGCGGCCTTCGCGGCAGATACCGACGGGGGCGACGGTCCCACCGCCGCCGCGGGCGGGCTGGTGACGGGCGCGACGGCGGAAATGATCCGCGATAACGGGGTGGACCCCGAGGAGGCGCTGGAGAACAACGACGCGTACAGGGCCCTGCAGGCCGGGGAAGCGCTGCTCGTCACCGGGCCGACCGGTACCAACGTCAACGACCTGCGGGTGGCCCTGATCTCCTGACAGCGGCATGCAGTAGGATCGTGATCCTATTGCATGCCGCGCTTCAGGTATAAGGGTTCTTGAGGGCCTTCATCTCCGCGCGAGCTACCCACTTCGTGCCAGGCTTAGTGAGAACACGATGAGCTGGCGCACTGCGATGGTAAGGGCCGTGACCGCCACCGCCGTCCACGTAGCGTCGAGTATCAGGTTGAGGATGGTGGCTGCGACAAAGAAATCGAGGCCGAGGCCCGCGTGGTCGGTTATCTGTCGGGCGACGCGGCCCCTGCCACCCGCGCCGCGGGCCTCGGGGGTGGCGCGCAGGACGCCGAGAAAGATCACCAGGCTACCCGCCAGAAGCGAGACCATCCGCGCGGCGTCCAACACGGCGTAGTAGTAAGGACCCACCCGGAGAGGCCCCTAACCGCGCACGGCTTCGCCCTCAGACCTCACCTGCTGGCGCTCACGCTCGAGCTCCTGCGAGAGGAAGTAGTTGAGCACCGTCCGAATCACGACTATGGCCCCGAGGAGCAGCACCTCGTCGAGGGTCGGAGCGACCGCGGTACTCAGGATGTCGGCCCCGATCTGGAACTCCAACCCCAGCGCCAGGTAACGCCCCAAGAACAGCCGGATCTCGGTGTTGGAGTCGTCCCTTACCCCCAGCAGGGTGAGCAGGAACCTGGCCGCCGTCGCCACCACCCCGTACCCCACTACGGCGGCCCCTATCGCCTCGACGACCAGGCGCAGGTAATCGACGGCCGTGATCAGATACTCCTCCACAGCCCGGTATGTTAAAGCCTCTCCACGACGGGGGCGAGCACGGGAGCGATGTCTTCGGGTCGCTAAGGCTCGAGACGGTGTTTAGCCTCCGCCGCGCGCAGGAATAAGGGTGGTAGGGCGACGTTCCGACGCAAAGGGGAAGGATTATATGGCTCAAGGAGAAGGATCGAACCTCGTCAAGCTCGACGACTTCGAGGGTGAGCTCGACGAGCACTGGCAAGACATCCGGGGCCGCAAGGTCATCGACAAGAACGGCGACGAGGTCGGCACCGTGGAGGAGCTCTACATCTGGGAGGGCCCGTCCACGGTGCACCTCGTCACCGTCTCAGGAGAGGAGCGTAGCTTCCTCATACCGGTCCACACGGTCACCAACGTGGACGAAGAGGCGGTGGCGCTGGAGGTGGGTAGAGTGAAGGTCATGGACTCGCCGGAGTTCGACCTCGACGACGTACCCGACTCCGAGACCCGTCGCGCCGCCTTCGACTACTACGGCTACCCCGATCCGCTCGACCTGGGCGGAAGCCAGGGTTCGTGATCCTCGCCGGGCGCTAGCCGTAGCGCTCTTCGTGCACGATCTCGGAGATGGGTTTGCGCGCCTGACTTACTCGCTGGCGCCGGGCTCCTTTGTCCGGGTAGCCCAGAGAGATCGCGGTGCGCACCATACGACCCTCGGGGACGCCGAGGATCTCCCTCGCGGCGTCCCTGCCGCCCCCGACGATCCAACCCACCGACGAGCCGACCCCGTGCGCCAGGGCGGCCAGCATTATTCTTTCGGCGAGACGCCCCTCGTCGTAGGTCTCCTGCGTAGGGCGCTCGCCCGTCATCACCACCACGATGCCCAGAGGGGCGTCAGCCAGGTGGTTCGCATAGCCCTCGACGCGCGCCAGCGCCCGGAGCGTCTCCTTGTCCCGGATCACTACCAGCTCCCAGGGCTGGCGGTTGGAAGCGCTGCCCGACCAGCGCGCCACCTCGAGGATGTCATCCACGACCACCCCTGGCACCGGGTCGGGACGGAAGCTGCGGACGGCCCTCAGGGAACGGAGAAAGGCGATACGATCCTCGGCGATCCTGGCTTCGACCATGTGAGGTGCTCCTTTCGGGTTCGAACGCGACGAACGCTTCCCCTCTCGGAGGCAGAGTATAGCGTTGCGAGCAGGGGTGGCGAGCCCGTACCAGAGCCAAGACGAGCCTCGTTTGCGGCGGTTCGATCCGGTCTTTAACATACCTCCGAGGGAACTTGCCCGACGGAAGGGGTGGAACGTGGAGAAGGTCATCATCAGCGCGGCGATCACCGGCGGCATGACGGTCCCGGGGCAGAGCCCGGCGATCCCCATCACGCCGGAGGAGATCGTCGATTCGGCGGTGGGCGCCTACGAGGCGGGCGCGGCGATCGTGCACATCCACGTGCGGGAACCCGAGACCGGCAAGCCTAGCTCGTCTCTGGAGCTCTTCCGCGAGGTGGTGGCTGGCATTAAGGAACGATGCGAGGTGATCGTGCAGCCCACAACCGGCGGCGGGGCGGGTATGACGCTCGAGGAGCGGGCCGCGGTGCTACCCGAGCTCAGGCCCGAGATGGCGACCTTCAATACCGGCAGCTTCAACTTCGGCCTCTTCCCCATCGCCGAGCGCGGCGGCGACTACGAGCAGTGGGAGGTGGACTACCTCGAAGGTACCCGAGACTACGTCTTCCGCAATACGTTCGCGGACATGGAGAGGATCTGCGAGATGGTCCGCGAGTCTGAGACCAAGCCGGAGCTGGAAGCCTACGACGTAGGCCACCTCTACAACATCAAGTATTTGTTACGTAAGGGCCTGCTCGACACCCCGATTCACCTCCAGTTCGTCCTCGGGGTCATGGGAGCGAACGCAGCCGTTATAGAGCAGTTCATGCACATGCGCCGCACGGCGGTAGACCTCTTCGGCGACGACTTCACCTTCTCCGCCGCCGGCGTCGGCTACCCGGCCGAGTACCACCTCGCCGCGATGTGCCTGATGCTCGGCGGCCACGTGCGCGTCGGCCTCGAGGACAACCTCCGGGTTCGCCGCGACAAGCGGGCGGAGTCCAACGCCGAGCTCGTCGAGAAGGCCGTCTCCCTCGCCGCCCTCTTCGACCGCGCGCCCGCAACACCCGACGAGGCGCGCGAGATGTTCGGCCTCAAGGGCCGCGCGGCCGTCGCGTTCTAAGCGAGGATTACACTAGCTCGCCGAAGACGTCCCGACCCGGACGCCGCTCGCCCCGCTCCATCGCGTGCATCAGCTCGACCACGCGGGAGTTGAGTGGCGTCTGTACGCCGTACTCCCGGCCCTTCTCGACCACACCGCCGTTTATGACGTCTACCTCGGTCTTGATCCCCCGCTCCAGGTCCTGGAGCATCGAGGCTTTGGTCGCCCCGGCCCGCTGCATGGAGACCTCGAGTGCCTCTTCCGCCCGGCCCCTGTCTTCGGGGCTGCGTACGACGAGCGATTCGGCCGGGACGCCGAGCACATCCTCGAGCCCCAGGCTCTGCGCCATCCCGACGTCGTAACCCTCGCGCCAGAGGGCCAGGGCGGCCTCCTTGCCCTCGGGGTCTGCTACGACCTCCCTGTAGAGAAGGCCCGAGACGGCCCCGAGCCCGGAGAAGGCGCTGTTGACGAGCACCTTCGACCAGACCTGGCCGCGGATGTTCTCCGTCACGCGTGCCTCGTCCACCATCCCCAAGGCCTCGGCGAGCAGCCGGGTCCTCTCGCGCACGCTCCCGTCCGGCTCGCCGATGATGAAGGGCCCCGCGTGGTCCGCGCGAGGCGCCCGGGACCGAGGTTCGTCGCGCCCCACTCGACCGTCCCCCAGATCAAATTACCTTCACCCACGATGCCGGCAATGCGCTCCTGCACCAGGCCATTGCCCAACGAGACGAAGGTCTTTACCAGCTCGCGGTCGAGCAGCGGTCTCAGAGCACTCCATAGGTGCGGCGCCTTGAGGGTTATGAGGGCGAAGTCGAAGGGGGCGTCGAAGCCGGAGGTGTCCGCGTGAGCGTCGAGGGGCACCCGTCGCTCCTCGCCAAGGTCGTCTATCAGGAGGCCCTATCCTCGCATCCTCTCGACGTGCTCCCGGTTCGCGTCGAGCACGACGACCCGTCGCACCTCTCCCATCATCTCCGCCGCCGTAACGCCGCCGATGGCGCCCGCGCCGACGACGAGGACGCTGGTCTCGATCATGGGTTTCCTCCATCCCGTCCTGCTTCTACGGGCGGCAACCGCTCGAGCAGCTCGCTCAGCGCCGCGTAGCGGCGGTCGCGCTCCAGGAGCAACCGTTCTCGCTCTTCGTCGGAGTACTGCAGGAACCCCGCCCCGCTCTTCGTGCCCGTGCGTCCCCGCTCCACGAGCTCGCGCAGAGCATCGGGCGTCTCGAACCTCTCGCCCAGTCCTTTCTCTAGCGTCTCCAGCACGCTGACGTAGACGTCGAGCCCGGCCATGTCGGCGATCTGGAACGGACCGAAGAACGGCAACCGGAAGCCGAAGCAGCTACGAACGACCTCGTCCACCTCCTGCGGCGAGGCCAGCCCCTCCTCGACACACCGAACCGCTTCAAGGAACAACGCATTCTGGATGCGGTTCGCCACGAACCCGGGCCCGTCACCCACGATCGCCGGCCGCTTCCCGATGACCCGCAGAAACTCCACAACCTTGTCGACGACCCCTGGGTCCGTCGCGGCGGCTGCGATGACCTCGACGCCCGGCGTCCACTCGGGCGGGTTGAACCAGTGCGTCCCGAGAAACCGTCCCGGGTGCTCTACGGACTTCGCGAGCTCGTCCATCGGAAACGATGAGGTGTTGGAGACGATGACGGCCTCGGCGGGCGCGGCGTCGGAGCAGGCCGCGAGGATCTCGCGCTTCAGCTCCAGATCTTCGGAGACCGCTTCGAAGACGAGATCCGCGTCCCCAACGGCCGCGGAGACGTCATCGGCCGTCTCGACCGATTCCGCCCGGTCTGCTGCCCCGGCCGAGATCAAGCCCGCCCCCGCGTGCCCGCGCATACGCTCCACGAGGCGCTCCCCCGCCCTGCGGCTCAGCTCCGGCGTCGCGTCCGTAAGCCGCACCCTTATGCCGGCGGCGGCGAAGCACTCGGCCACCCCCAGGCCCATCGTGCCGGCCCCGATGACGGCGGCGACGCCCGGCCAGCCCTCGTGGGATCCCCGCTCCTCCATACTCTCCTTTCGGAATTAGGTTACAGGCGTCAGGTTTCAGGCCACAGGTAATAAGTGGCTGATGCCTTATACCTGTAACCTGAAGCCTTCCTCACCAGTTCTCCATCGACTCCCGGATGATGTTCGCCAGATCCTCCTCCGTGACCTCCCGCGGCGCCCCCACGAGCAGCCGCTGCTGCTTCATAGCACCCTCGACCAGCTCCTCTATGTCATCCTCGTCGTAGCCGAGCTCCCTCACCCCCCGCGGCGCCCCGATGTCCTTCATCAGCTCGATTATCACCCCCGGCAGCGTGTTCTCGTCGGCCCCCTCTAGCCTCCCGCCCGAGAGCAGCTCGGCGACGTACCGGTGCCGCTCCGGGTCGGACGGGTAGGTGAACCGGAACGCGGCCGGGGCGGTGACGATGACAGACCATCCGTGCGGGACGAAGGGGTGGTCCTCGGGGTAGCCGGGCGGGCGGTACTCGTGCTTGAGGCCGGCTATGGGGTAGGCGCAGGCGTGCGGGATGTGGACCCCCGCCGAGCCGAAGCCGATCCCCGCGAGCGAGGCCCCGAGCATCATCGCCCCCCGCGCCTCGATGTCCTCGCCGTTCTCGACGGCGCGCCGGAGGTAGTTGCCGCCGTACTCGAGCGCCTTGGCCGACCATATGTCCGCTATGGGGTTCGCCCCCTGGTAGGGCGGCCGGTCGTCCGGGCTCTCGGGCTTCGGGCGAGCATTGTAGGGCCTGGAGATGTAGGACTCGGCGGCGTGGCAGACGACGTCCAGGCCGCAGGAAGAGGTAACTTCGGAGGGCATCGTTACCGTGAGCAGGGGGTCAACGACGCCGCGGTCGGGACGGAGGTACTGGTGCGAGATCCCGGTCTTCACCCTCTGTTCGGGGATGTCCAGGATGGCCACCGTCGTCGCCTCGGCGCCCGTCCCCGCGGTCGTCGGGACGGCGAGCAGGGGCTTCAAGGGTGATGGCGGCTTCTTTCCGCCGCCGACCGGCGCGTTGACGTAGTCTATGATCTCCCCGCCGTGCGTGGAGATGAGGTCAGCGACCTTCGCCGTGTCTATGCTCGTCCCGCCACCTACCGCTACGAACCCGTCGAACTCCCCGTGGGAGGCGAAGTCCGCCGCCGCCTGCAGCGAATCGCCCGTCGGTTCGACGCGGGCCCTGTCCCATACCTCGACCTCTATGTCCTCGGCCTTGATCAGCTCCCGGATACGAGGGGTAATGCCGGCGGCGACCACCCCGGGGTCAGAGACGAGCATTACCCGGCTCACCCCCATCCGTTTGACCTCCCAGCCGACCTCCTCGGCCGCCCCCGGTCCATACTTCAGGGGCGTTGCCTCCATGGTGAAGATGGTCTCGTTGCTCTGCACGGTAGCGCGCCTCCTTTCCCCTCCATACCCTCCTCTGCCGGCCAATATACGTGCGGCCCTCCCCAGCGGCAACCCGGCTCGGGGGAGGCGCGTCGAGCGGTATGTGTCGATAACATATACCTGCGATTTTCCAGTATAATCATGAACAAGTCATCGCGGCGGCCATCTAAAAAGCTGGCATATGAACGGGGTCAAAAAACCCGGCGCAGGGCGAGGAGGTATTCGGTTTGGCGGAAGAGAGACGGCGTGGGGCGGGCATGGATCCGGCGGAGCTCTGGCGACAATGGTTTGAGGCTGGCACGCGGGTGTGGTCGGAGGTGCTGCGAGGGTCGGGGGCGAGCTACGTTGACCCTTACGGCCTGTACAGACAGTGGTTCGAGAACATGGAGGGCATGCGAGAGCGGATGATGGGGGCTTCAGCGGTCGATAGCTCTGGGGGTTCCGAAATTGCGGATCCGCAGGAGATGTGGCGCAAGTGGTTCGACGCGACCGTCGAGTCCTGGGAGAAGTCCGCCGAGCTCGGGGGGGAGATGCTGGAGATAACCCCGCGTTGGGTCGAGATGCTGGATCAGGCGCGGACCAACCTGATGAGCGTGGGGAGCTTCCCGAAGGACCCACTCGAGTTCGCCGTGCAGTGGTACAACGCCACCAGCGTCCCGTTCTCCGAGTACATCCACGACGTCATCGAGCGGGAGGAGTTTCTCGAGTTCGCGAGCCGCTGGATGCAGAGCTACGCGAGCTTCTACAAGGTCTTCTCACGCCGCTCCGAGGAGTACTTGAAGGGCCTTCAGGTCCCGGTCCGCTCGGACATAACGCGGGTGGCCAGCCTTGTCGTGGCGCTCGAGGACAAGGTGGATAGGATCGAGGAGGCCTTCGAGGAGTTCGAGTACGGCTACGCCAAGCCGGCTACCGCCGAGGAGCTCGGCGAGCTGGAGGAGCGGCTCGATCGGGTCGAGGGCAAGCTAGACCGGCTCCTGGCGGTCCTGGAGAACGATTCGACCAACGGCAGCCCGGAGGCAAACGCCACTGACGCGGCTCTGCGCGAGGCCCGGGAGCTCGGCGTCGACCTCGCGGAGGTCGAAGGGACCGGGGACGGGGGAGAGATCACGGTCGGTGACGTGCGCAGAAAGGGGGCGAGCTAGATGACGGAGCGTAACGACAACGCGCCGGTTGCCAACGACGTCGTACCTTCGGACCTGGAGAACTTTTTCGACAAGTACAGCAGGGGCATGAGGATCGTCGTCGAGGGCGCCCAGGCCGACACCGGCCGGACCCCCAAGGCGACCGTCTGGACCAAGAACAAGGCCAAGCTCTACCGCTACGAACCCGAGAAGCCGAAGAAATACCCCGTCCCGATCCTCATCGTCTACGCTCTCATAAACCGCCCCTACGTCCTTGACCTCATACCGGGCAACAGCCTTATCGAGTACCTGGTCGGTGAAGGCTTCGACGTGTACATGCTCGACTGGGGCATCCCCGGAGACGAGGACAAGGACATGTCCTTCGAGCACTACGTCCTCGATTACCTGCCCCGGGCGGCCAAGAAGGTTATGAGGATCTCGGGGTCCGACGAGTTCACCCTCTTCGGCTATTGCATGGGCGGCACCATGAGCGCGATGTACGCCTCTCTCTTCCCCGAGCACCTCAAGAACCTCATCCTGCTCACCGCCCCGGTATCCTTCCCGCGCGAGGATATAGGACTCTACAAACTCTTTACCGATGAGAAGCATCTCACTCCGGGGCTTCTGGCCGACGCCTTCGGCAACATCCCCGGCGAGATGATCGACACCGGCAACCGGATGCTCAAGCCCGTGACCAACTACGTCGGCACCTACGTCAACATGTGGGAGCGCATCTTCGACGAGAAGCCGATGGAGACCTGGCTCGCCATGAACAAGTGGGTCAACGACGGCCCGCCCTTCCCCGGCGCGGCCTTCAGGCAGTGGATCACGGAGTTCTACCAGCAGGACAAGCTGGTGAAGGGTGAGATCTACCTCCGCGGCCGCCGCGTGGACCTCTCGAACATCAAAGTCCCGCTCCTGAACATCGCCGGCAAGAAGGACCACATCTGCACCCTGCCGCAGGCCGAGGCCACCATGGACCTCGTCGGGAGCGAGGACAAGGAGTTCTTCGTCCTCGACGCTGGCCACGTCGGGCTCATGACCGGCCGCGGCGCCAAAAAGGGCCTCTGGCCCAAGGTCAGCGGCTGGCTAGCGACCCGCTCCGGCGCCTCGAGCACTTAAGGAGCCGCACGGAAGACCGGAAGGGGCGAGGCCTCCGTGGCCCCGCCCACCTCTCTAGCTACCTCTCCTTGACGTAGGTGCCGGGGGCGTCCTCTATAGGCGGGTAGTTCTCGTTGCCCACGCTCGGCGGCTCTACCTTCTCGCCGGAGCGGGACGCGAGCCAGTTCGCCCAGTCCTCCCACCAGGAGCCCTCGTGCTCGACGGCGTTCTGTCGCCACTGCTCGGCGGTCCTGGCCTCTCCGGCGTCGCCGCCCTCGTTGACCCAGTGCTTGCCCTTGCCCTTCGAAGGAGGGTTGATCATGCCCGCGATGTGGCCGCTAGAGGCGAGGCAGAAGCGGGTCTTGGCATCGGTGAGCTGCCCGACCTTCCACGCCGAGTACCACGGGACGATATGGTCCCTCTCGGCCCCGACGGCGTAGATCTCACCCTCTATCTTGCCGAGCTCTATGGGCCTGCCCTTTATCTCCACCTTGCCTGGGTCGACGAGGTTGTTCTCCAGGTAGGTGTTGCGCAGGTAGAAGCTGTGGGCGTCGCGGGCCATGCGCGTGCCATCGGCGTTCCAGTAGAGGAGGTCGAAGGCAGGGGGTTTCTGGCCGAGCAGGTAATTGTTGACCACGTTCGACCAGATCAGGTCGTTCGACCGCAAGAGGTTGAACATGTTCGCCATCTTGCGGTTGTCCAGGTAACCCCGCTCCATCATCTGCTGCTCCATGAACTCCACCTGCGGCTCGTCTATAAAGACGGCGGTCTCGCCTACGTCGGTGAAGTCCTGCAGGGCGACCATGAAGGTCGAGGCATGGAAGGGATTCTCGTCGCCAGCTTCGCTCGCCGCGAGCCAGGCGAGCGTGACCGCGAGCAGCGTTCCGCCGACGCAGTAGCCGACCGGGTTGATCTCCTCCGACCCTGTTATGTCCTTGATGACCCCGGCGGCGGCGAGAGGACCCTTGGTCATGTAGTCCTCGAACTTGATGTCCTCCATCGAAGCGTCGGGATTCTTCCAGGAGATCATGAAGACCTGGAAACCCTGCTCCAGGAGGTAATTGACCATGCTGTTCTCGGACCTGAGGTCGAGGATGTAGTACTTGTTGATCCAGGGCGGGATAAAGAGTATGGGCACCTCGTAGACCCGCTCGGTCTTCGGCTCGTACTGGATGAGCTCGATGAGCTCGTTGCGGTAGACGACCTTGCCCGGCGTCACGGCGATGTTCTCGCCCAGCTCGAAGGCCGTGGTGTCGGTCATGCTGAGGCGTCCCTCCCTGAGGTCCGCGAGTAGGTTGCGGGTACCCTCGGCGAGGCTCCCCCCCCCGGTCTCTGCGATGCGCCGCAGGGCCGCAGGGTTGGTGAGCAGGAAGTTTACCGGGGCCATGGCGTCCACAAACTGCTTGAGGTGAAACTTGAGGCGCCGTTGCTCCTCCTCGCCGTCCTGCCCGTCGGTCTCCTCGGCCTCGTTGAGGAGGTACTCCGAGGCGAGCAGGTACGACTCCTTGAGCGTCTGGTAGAAGGGGTTGTTCTCCCACTCCGGCTCCGAGAAGCGCTTGTCCGGCTTTCCCCCCTCTTCCCTCTCTTGCCGGGGCAGGCCCCAGAAGCGGGCAGCCGCGTCACCCCAGATCTCCACCGTCGTCTCGAAGAGCCGCCGGTTGTACTCGGTCGCCCGCTGCGCGGCGCGAGCGGGGTCGCTCATCTCGCGCGCCCAGAGGGTCTGGAGGGAGCGGGTGATCTCGAGCCAGTTGATCGGCAGCACGTTCTGCAAGGGGTTGGCGTCCCACAGCTTCTCCATCGTCGAGAGCAGGGGATCGTGCCTTATGGCCCCCTCGGGCAGCGACTCGGCCTCCTCGCCGGTCGAGACCCCTGGCGAGGCGAGCCAGGGTACGCTCGCGCCCGGGGTCGCCGACACCTCGCCTAGAGTGCTCCTGAGCCACTGCATCCAGAGGTCGAAGGGCGCCATCGGCGTGCCGGCGCCACCCCTCTCACCCGTTCTCTCTTCGTTCATCGCTCGTCTCCTCCTCGGATCCGTCCGGCCTCTATCGCTCGTTCATGCTCTTTTGAACAGTGTACCCGTTTGGAGGCGATTCTTAGCAGGGCCGGCGAGGCAACAGAGGAGGGCTTCACAGGGTTCCGGCTCCAACGCTCCCAACCCCGCAGCGCCAAGCCGCGGCCGGGCATTGCGTAGAACCGGATCTGCGTGACGCTATTCGTACTCGTAGAATCCCTTGCCGCTCTTGCGTCCGAGTCGCCCGGCGGCCACGTAGCGTCTCAGGAGCGGGCAGGGACGGTATTTGGTGTCCCCGAAGCCCTCGTGCAGGACCTCCATGATGTGCAGGCAGGTGTCCAGGCCGATGTGGTCGGCGAGCGCCAGGGGACCCATCGGGTGGTTCATCCCGAGCTTCATGACCGTGTCTACCTCTTCCGGTCCGGCCACCCCCTCCATCACGCAGTAGACGGCCTCGTTGATCATGGGCAGCAGAACCCGGTTGGAGACAAAGCCGGGAGAGTCCCTTACCTCTACCGGCTCCTTCCCCAGGCGTTCGGCCAACTCGCGAGCGGCGCCAAAGGTCTCGTCCGAGGTCTGTAGGCCCCTGACGATCTCCACGAGCCTCATGAGCGGCACCGGGTTGAAGAAGTGCATCCCGATAAACCTCTCCGGCCGCCCCGTCGTTGCCGCCAGCTCGATAATGGAGATGGAGGAGGTGTTGCTGGCCAGGATGGCCTTTTCCCCGAGCCGCTCGTCCAGCGCCCGGAACACCTTCGCCTTCACCTCCGAGACCTCAACCACCGCCTCTAGCGCCAGGTCCGCGTCGGCGGCGTACTCCGTCCCCGACTCGATGCGCGCGAGGGTCTCGTCCATCTGCTCCTGCGAGATGCGCTCTCTCTCCACCGAGCGGGAGAGGTTATTCTCGATCGTCTCGAGTCCCTTGCGCAGGGGTTCCTCGTCCACATCAGCAAGATGCACCGCCAGGCCGGCCTGCGCGGCGACCTGGGCGATGCCACTGCCCATCTGCCCGGCACCGACGACCTGAATCTTCTCGACGGCCAAGTTCCGCTCCTCTCACAAAGACGCATGTGTACGCCACCCTAGAGGCCAACATGATAGCCGCGCCGGTGATCCGCGGCGAAGATGCCGGCGGTTTGACCGTAGGGTTACGTGTATCTATGCTTCCGGGGGATGGGTATCCCCGCCCAAACCGACCGTCTCTTCTAGCGCGAAAGGTTCTCGAATGACTGTGGTTCCACGAGAGATCAGGGACGCGACGCAACCCACGAACTTTATAAAGGCAGACCGCCTGCTCTCCGAGGAGGAGAAGGGAGTCCGGGCCCGGGTACGGGAGTTCGTGGACAGGGAGGTGATCCCGGCCGCAGCAGAGTACTGGGACCGGGGCGAGTTCCCGTTCGAGCTCTTGCCGGCTTTAGGCGAGCTCGGGGTAGTGGGCGGCTCCTTTGCCCAGGAGTACGGCTGCGCCGGGTGGAACAACGTGGCCTACGGGCTTGCCCTGGCGGAGGTAGCGCGCGGATCGGGGAGCCTGGCTACTTTTCTGCACGTCCAGAGCGGCCTCGCGATGGCCGCGATCCACGATCTCGGGAGTGAAGCGCACAAACGACGGTGGCTGCCCGCGATGGCGAGGTGCGAGAAGATCGGGGCCTTCGCCCTCACCGAGCCCGAAGCCGGCAGCGACCCCGGCTCCCTGACGACGACCGCCACCTCTAGGGACGGCACCTACGTCCTGAACGGGGAGAAGCGCTGGATCGGCAACGCCTCCTTCGCCGATGTAACCGTGATCTGGGCTCGCACCGAAGACGGCCGGGTGGGGGGCTTCCTCATCGAGAAGGGCACGGCCGGTTTCTCTGCCGAGGTACTCCCGCGCAAGGGCTCCCAGCGCGCCGTCTGGCAGACCCACATCACCCTCGAGGACTGCCGCATCCCTAAAGCGAACCGCCTGCAAGGGGCCACGGGTCTCGGCTCGACGCTCTCGATCCTCACGCACTCGCGCTACGGGGTCGGCTGGGACGCCCTGGGACAGGCGACGGACTGCTACGAAACCGCACTCGCCTACGCCGGCCACAGAGAGCAGTTCGGGAAGCCCATAGCCGCCTTCCAGCTCACCCAGCAGAAGCTCGTCGCGATGCTGAACGAGATATCCCTCAGCCAGCTCCTCTCGATCCACGTTGGCCGCATAAAGGACGCGGGCGACCTCGACCCGGCGACCGTCTCGATGTTCAAAATGAACAACGTCGCCAAGGCGCGCCAGATCGCCGCCACAGCGCGCGACACCCTAGGGGGCAACGGCATCCTGCTCGACTACCGCGTGATGGAGCACATGGCCGACCTCGAAGGGGTCTACTCCTACGAGGGCACAAACGACATAAACACCCTGATCGTGGGCCAGGCCATAACCGGCCACCGCGCCTTCTCCCCCCGACTCCCGAAGAACGGACGAACCCAACGCGTCGAAGAAGCGCCCCAGTAGAAGAGCGTAAAAGGGCCGGAGAGTCAATCCCTTTACAGGGAGGACCGGGCCCGCGTTTGTCGCCGCCACCAGCCGCGGTAGAATATCTATATGTGCAAGACGCATATAGTCATGAGCGCCAAGGGGTTCAGGCTCGCGTGCCGGTGAGTGGTGTTCTGGAGTTGAGGGATGGGGTGCGCGTACCGGTGCGTGAGATCCGGGCTGAGGATGCTCCGGCGCTGCGGCGGCTCGTGGGCCGGTCGAGCGAGCGTTCGATAGAGTTGCGTTTCTTTGGTCCCGTAAAGGAGCTATCTGAGGAAGAGGCCCGGCGTTTCGCGGAGGTGGATGGGAAGGATCGGTTCGCGCTGGTGGCGTTGGATCCTGAGGACGAGGACGAGATAGTGGCCGTGGTACGCTACGAGCGCGAGGGGGACACCGACGGAGCCGAGTATGCGGTGCTGGTGGAGGACAGGTTCCAGGGTCGTGGTTTGGGGAGCGGGCTTACCCGGTGCTTGATCGAGGGCGCTAAAAAGAGAGGTATAAAGCGCCTGCACGCGCTGGTTCTGCGCGAGAACGGCAGGATGTTGCGTCTGCTCCAAAGCCTGGGGCTCACCGAGCGCAAGCGTTGGGAGAACGGCCTCGAGCACATCGAGATAGATCTGCGCCCCGACGCAGCCTGATATAGAGAGCTGTCAGCCTTCAGCTATCAGCGACCGGGCGCGACACGCCGAGATTCTCGGCGCCGGCACATCTCCATCAAGCAGCAAAAGGACCGGAGCCCGGGAACAAACCCGGGCTCGGCTATTCTTCCATCAGCTGACTGCTGAAAGCTACCTAGCTGACCCGCTCGAAGATGGCGGCGATGCCCATACCCCCGCCGATGCAGAGGGTCACGAGACCGTAGCGGCCGCCCGTGCGGGC
>JALYGY010000037.1 GCA_030776865.1 Actinomycetota bacterium
TCTTGCTCGCTCTGGAAGCGCGGGACGAGCATCTCCTTGGCCCGCTGGGCGGCCCTGAGGTTGTTCTCGAGGATGCCGTTGAAGAACTCCACCAGCTCCTGGTCGCCCTCCTGCTCGGCGTCCTGGACGTAGGTCTTCAGCGACTCGACGTTTTTCGACGACTGGTAGAGTACCCTGATCAGGTTGTAGTTCTTGTCCTTGGGCTGTCTCGACAGGTCGGTCATCGTGCCTCCTTCCGTAGAGCGTCCTTACTAAGGCTCTATGTCATACCCGGGTCTGGGGAGTGCGCAAACACGCGGGGTTCTACCAAAGGCTCCGGCCCACTCCCGACACGGGGCCGGTCGCGGCCGCAGAGCATCGCCCAGCTCGCAACGATAGCGATCGCCCACCGGGGAACGCAGCATAGAGGCCGACGTATTCCCAGCCCATGCGGCGTTACGGTCTACCTATCTTGGCGGGAGGTGGGTGATCACCTCCGGCCCGGATTCGCCGAGGATGAAGGTCTCTTCGGCCTTGGTTCCGGTGATAGAGGGATTCCAGGCGAAGCTCTGGCCGACTTGTATCTCCTGGCGCGTCTGCGGGGTAGCTATGACCTCCCGCGACGCGTAGCCCGTCACGCCGCCCTGGTGGTGCAGCCTCCACTCATCCGGGAAGCCTTCTTCGGCGTAGAAGCGGCGGCAGTCTTTAAAGGCGTCGGCCAGAGTCTGGCCTGGGCGGGTGGCCTCCTCCCTCATACGCCTCAGGATCGTCTCACAGGCTCCCTGCCGCCGCTTCAGCTCCGTATCCGGTTCTTCAAAGTGGACCATCCTGGTGACGTTGGCGTAGAGCCCGCCGCGCTCGGCGCTCACCACGAGCATGGCCCGGCGCTCAATCCGTCCGCCGTACGGGATCGGGTGCCGGTAGCGCGCGATGCGGTCGTCGGCGGCGACCAGGAGTACGGAGCTGAAGAGCTCCCTCCTTCGGCACGCCGCTGCAAGGTTCGCGGCTGCTTCGTGCTCGCTCATGCCGGGCTTTAGGGAATCTGCCGTTTCCGCGACCGCCATCGCGGCATCGACCCCAACTCGCCGGTAGCGCCCCAGGGTGTCGGGTTCGAGGACGTAGCGCACGGGTGCGACCTCCTCCGAGACGTCCGGTGCACCCTCCAGTGGGAAGTCCGCGCCCAGGGAGACATCACCGACCACGTCCCGGACGGCTCTAGACTCGTCTTCGTGCCAGGGGTGCTCGATCACTTCGAAGTTCGGGGTCTGCTCTTCCCGCATCCGGGGCGCCTCGATGTTGTCGGTAAGGACGTACTCCAAGTCGGAGGTAACGAGTACGTCCGCGACCCCGAAGGGGGAGGCGTGATCCACCCGGTTGTCCGCCCCACCCGTGTACCAGGCGAAGTTCACCGAGCGCCGCAGCAGCAGCGCCTCCAACCCGAGCCGATCCATCAGCTCCCGGAGTCGCCGCTGCCTAGCCCCCCCACTCGACGAGCCCCCAGCGTGAACCACTTCGCTACCTCCTGTTTTCGAGTTCTGAGTAGCTGCCGTTGGGCTTGCCTGAGAAAACGGCCACAACCTCTATCGCGGACCCCCTCACAACGACGTTTTCTACCTACTCGCCGATGGTCGCAAACAGGTTGTTGAGCGATTCGGCCAGCGTCGGGTGGGCGAAGACGGCGTCGCGGAGGGTCGTGTAGGGCACCCTTCCCATCATAGCTATCTGGATCATAGCGGCTACCTCGCCGCCCTCTACCCCCAGGACCGCGCAACCGAGTATCTGGCGGGTGTTGGCATCCACGACGGCCTTCATCATCCCCCGCGGCTCGTCTACCTCCAGCGCCCTGGCCACGTGCTTCATCGGCATCCTGGCGACGCGGACGTCGCGGCCCTGCTCGCGAGCCTCCTCTTCGCTCAACCCCACGCGTCCGAGCTGCGGGTCTATAAAGACCGTATAAGGCACCATGCGGTCGGTGATGGTGGCCTCTCCGCCTTCGAGCAGATTCGTCTTGATGATGCGGAAGTCGTCGTATGAGATGTGGGTAAAGGCGGGCCCGCCCTTGACGTCGCCCAGAGCCCAGATGCCCTCCACGTTGGTCTCGAGGCGCTCGTTTACCCTGATAAAGCCGCGCTCGTCCGTCTCCACGCCCGCTGCCTCGAGGTTGAGCCTTTCAGTGTTGGGCGGTCTTCCGGCCGCCACCAGCAGGTGCGAGCCCTCCAGCGTGCCCCCCCCTTCGAGCGTGCCGATAGCCAGCAGGAGCTCGCCGTCCCCGGCCTGCTCGGCGTGCTTGGCCTCGGTCTCGAGCAGCACCTCGACGCCATCCTCGCGCAGAACCTCGGCTACCGCCTCGGCCACATCGGTGTCTTCTCGGGTCAGCAGTTGCTTGTCTCGCTGCACCACCGTGACCTCGCTGCCGAAGCGCCGGAACATTTGAGCGAACTCCAAGCCCACGTAGCCGCCACCTAGGACCAGCAGGTGCTCCGGGACCTCGTCCAGCTCCATGATCGTGGTGGAGTTCAGGGCGGGCACACTTTCCAGGCCCTCGACCGGCGGGTTGGCTGGTCGAGAGCCGGTGTTGATGAAGATGTTTTTTGCGGTAAGGCGGGTCTCGTCGCTGTTCAGGTGCACCTCGAGCTCCTCCGGGCTGGTGAAGGAGGCCTCGCCCCAGACCAGGTCAAGTCCTTCGGTGTCTCTTAAGCGCTGCTCCCCGCCGTTGCGGAAGTCCTCCACGATGTCGCGCTTGCGCTGGCGCACCGCCACCATGTCGACCGTAACCTGGCCGGTCTTTACGCCGTAGTCCGCCGAACGGCGGTCGAGGTAGGCTACCTTCGCGCTGGCGACCATCGTCTTGGTGGGAGTGCAGCCCTCATTGTAACAGGTGCCTCCCACGTGCTCCCGCTCGACGAGCGCGACCTTGCGCCCGGCCTGCGCAAGCGTCCTGGCCAGCGGGACGCCACCCTGGCCGGCCCCGATCACGATGGCGTCATAGTGTCGTGTGGCCATAGGAACTCCTTTCAGCTACGGCGCGCTCCGGTTGACTGGTAAAGATACTTGACCGTTAACGATTACCCGGCGCCCACGCGGCTCAAAACAGTTGCCTCCGGACGGCCTGTGCTGCCCGATTCGGCGTCCGGAGGCATGCGAGGATTGTACACGGGAGGGGCGACGGTTCCGGCGAGGCTCGTATAGAATCTAGGTCGAGGAGCCTGAGAGCTTGGAAAATCTGGACATCATCTTCTGGACCGTGCTGGCCGCCGTGGCTCTCGTCGGAGAGCTTCTTACCGTTTCCTTCTTCTTGCTCTTCTTCTCGTTCGGGGCACTGGTCGGGCTCGTGATGGCCTTTCTCGGGCTGGGGCCGGTCGCTCAGGCGATAGGCTTCGTCGCCGCTTCGGTACTCAGCATGGCGGTGCTCAGGCCCGCGCTCATGCACAAGATCTCCTTCCGCGGGAGCGAGCAGTACGTGGGACGCGGGAGCATCGCGGGGAAGAGCGGGGTCGTCACCGAGGCTATCGAGCCGGGTGGCAGCGGGACGGTGCGGATAGGTAGCGGGGAGTTCTGGACGGCCCGGGCCGTCTACCCCGAGCAGAGGATAGAGTCGGGCACGCGGGTTCGGGTGCTGGACACAGATGGGATTACGGCCCTCGTGGAGGCCGTGGGGATCGAGAGAGGAGAGAAGTCGTGAGCGTAGGGCTGATAGTCCTTGGCATCCTGGCGTTCGTCGTTTTTCTGATGGTCGCGCGGAGCGTGCGGGTCATCCCGCAGAGCCGGGTCGCCATCGTGCAGCGACTGGGACGCTACCACCGGACGGCCCAGAGCGGGCTGACCTTCGTGGTCCCGGTGGTGGACAGAATGCTACCCAAGACCGACCTCAGAGAGCAGGTAGTCGCGTTCCAGCCGCAGGCGGTTATCACAAACGACAACGTCGGGATGCAGATCTCGACCGTCGTCTACTACCAGGTCGTGGACGCGCGGGCCGCCGAGTACGAGGTAGCCAACTTCCATCTGGCGCTGGAGCAGATCACACAGACCACCTTGAGGAACGTTATCGGGAACCTGATCCTGGACAAGACCCTAACCTCGCGAGACGAGATCAATGCCAAGCTCCGCACGGTCCTGGATGAGGTCACGGAGAAGTGGGGCATCAGGGTGACGAGGGTCGAGCTCAAGGAGATCATCCCCCCACGCGACATCCAGCAGGCGATGGAGAAGCAGATGCAGGCCGAGCGCACCCGCCGCGCCGCGATCCTGACCGCCGAAGGCGACAAGCGCGCCGCCATCCTGAAGTCCGAGGGCGAGAAAGAATCGGCCATTCTCAGGGCCGAGGGGGATCAGCGGGCCGCCGTTCTGCGCGCCGAGGGCGAGGCAGAGGCCTACCGCAAGATCCAGGGCGCACAGATAGAGATGACCGGTGCCCTCTTCGAGCGTCTCGAGACCTCTGATCTCTCCCCCGAGTCCCTGCGCTTCCTCTACCTCAGGGCGCTCCCAGAGATGGCGAAGGGACCGGCCAGCAAGCTCTTCGTCATCCCCTCCGAGATACAGGATCTCGCCGGTACGATAGGCGCCTTGGCCGGAGGAGCTGGCCTCGCCACCGAGGACGGCTCGGAGAGCGAGCAACGCCGGCTCGACGCCCGTGATAGAGATACCGACCGCGGAGGCATCGAGCGTCGGCCCTGAGCGTACCTCCGGCACGAGACCGCCGCCCCGAAGCCAAGAGGTGCCGCGCGGGCGAGGAGCGCTCGGGCTCAGATCCCCTGTAGCACCGCTTGTATCGCCGCGCGATCCCGATGGCTACCATGTGATACAAGGCACCGGCGACGCAGGAGGAACAGATGAAGATTCTCATCAGCGGGGCGACGGGTTCTATCGGGTCGGCTCTGATCCCGGCCCTCGAGGCCGACGGCCACCGGGTAACCCGACTGACCCGGCTGCCCAGATCACAAGACGATATCTACTGGGACCCATCGGCGGGTGAGATAGATACCGCGCGCCTCGGGGGTCACGACGCCGTAGTCCATCTCGCGGGTGAGACCCTCACCGAGGTGCCCTGGACCTCGGAGAAAAAGGCTCGCATCATGAACAGCCGGGCGGAGGGAACACGCCTGCTCTCCGAGTCCATCGCCGGGCTCTCCGAGCCGCCCCGAGTTATGGTTTCCGTCTCGGGCATCAACTACTACGGAAGCCGGGGAGACGCACTCCTGCGCGAGGACAGTGGGCTCGGGGGCGGCTTCCTCTCCCGAGTCTGCCAGGAGTGGGAGCAAGGGGCGGACCCTGCGCGGGAAGCTGGCATCCGGGTCGTGCACCCCAGGTTTGGAATCGTGTTTCCCCAAGGGTTTTCCCTTAGTCTCTTGGGTCTCGAAGTGGGGGTCAGACACCCCAGGTTCGAGATCGCGCTCGGCACAGGAGGCCGGACGCTCGCCAGGCTTCCGATCTTCAAGCTTACAGGGGGAGGCTGGATCGGGTCGGGCGAGCAGTACTGGAGCTGGCTCGTCACCGATGATATGGTAAGCGTGATCCTCCACGCCCTCGCGACCGATTCTCTGCAGGGTCCGGTCAACGCGGTGCCGAACCCGGTCACCGCTCGCGAATACACAAAAACCCTGAACCGCATCTTGAACCGTCCGACCGTCTTCCCGCTCCCCGCTCCCCTGGCCCGGATGGTCCTGGGGGATTTCGCAGAGGAGATGCTATTGGCCAGCATCCGTGCCGATTCCACCAAGCTCAGAGAATCGGGCTACGAGTTCCGCTACCCTGACCTCGAGGGCGCCCTGCGGCACCTGCTGGGGAGGTAGAGAAGATTCTGTCTATTCTGGTATCTCTGCCCTGAAGCCAGCATCACGGAGAAGATCGCGAGCCAGCGGGGCCGCGTCGGCGTCCAGCGTCAAGACGAGGGCGGCGCGCTCGGTGTTGGAGTGTCTCACGTAGAGGTCGAAGATGTTTATGTTGTTCGAGCCCATGAGGGTCGTGACCTCGGCGAAGACGCCGGGGCGGTTCTCGACGGGGATTGCTATGTCCGCGTTCTCGCCGCTCTTCTCGACCAGGATGCCGCCGAGGGCGTCGTAGGCCTCGCGGGCCTCCCGGAAGCGGCGCTCCATGCTCTCGCGGTTGGAGATCTCGCTCCCTAGCTGGGCCATCGCCCCGGCGAAGGCCCCGAGGGCCTCGCCCAGAGCTGGCGCGTTCTCCGCCAGAATGTCCGACCAGAGGGAGGGGTTCGAGGCCCCTACCCTCGTGAGGTCCCGGAACGAAGGCCCGGCGAAGGAGAGCGCCTCGGGCGAGATGTCCGAGGCTACCTTCAAGAGCGCCGCCGCCATGAGGTGCGGCAGGTGCGAGAGGGCGGCCATGAGGAGGTCGTGCTTCTCCGGGTCCACCGCGGTGGGGACCGCGCCTAAAGACCTGATGAACCCCGCCACCTCGCGGTAGACGTCGGCGTCGGTCTTGTCGGTGGGGGTGAGGAAGTAGCGGGCGCCCTTGAAGAGGTCGGCCCGCGCGTTCGCGACGCCCGAGAGCTGGCTTCCAGCCATCGGGTGCCCACCGACAAAGCGCAGATCGTGTCTCTCGGCCTCGCGCACGATCGCCATCTTGGTGCTCGCGACATCGGTGACAAGGGCGTCTGTGGGTGAGAGCTCCGCGACGAGGCCCGTAATCTTGGAGATGGGCGCCGCCAGGACGAGGAGGTCCACACCTCGCACCTCCTTCAGGGTCGAGGGCCGGTCCACGGCGCCCAAGAGTACGGCCTCCTCCAAGACCTCCGGTTTATCCACGCCTGTTACGTCCCACCCTGAGTTGCGGGCGGCGAGGCCGACGGAGCCCCCGATCAGGCCGACCCCCACTATCCCTAGAGTACGGCTTATAGCAGGGCTCCTATCACCCGGTCGTTCTCCCCCGAGTCGCCGATGGTCACCCGGCTCCAGCCAGGGTACCCCAGGGCCTCGCCCTCCCGCACCAAGACCCCCGCTTTCTCGAAGACCTCGGGTCCGGTCTCCACGAGGACGAAGTTTCCCTGCGAGGGGACGTAGTCGAGACCCGCGGAGCGAAAAGCCCCCTGCAGGCGCTCCCGCTCCCGGATCACGAACCCGGCGCGCGCCATTATCTTCTCGCGGGCGCGCATCGAGGCCGTCGCGGCGACCTGGGCGGCGAGGTTGACGGAGAATGGAAACCGGACCCTCTCTGCGTAGTCGGCCACCCTCTCGGACGCTATCCCGTAGCCGACCCTGAACCCCGCGAGACCGTGCGCCTTCGAGAACGTGCGCACGCAGACGACGTTCGCCCTCTCGAGCGCGAGCTCGTGGGAACCGTGGTAGGCTGGGTCGGAGACGAACTCTCTGTAGGCCTCGTCGAGGATCAGAAAGACGCCCTCGGGGAGCCCATCGGCGAGGCCGCGTACCTCCTCGAGGGTGAGGTACGTACCCGTGGGGTTGTTCGGGTTGGCTAGGATGACGGCCCGGGTCCCGTGCGTCACGGCGGAGATGAGGGCTTCGGGTTTGGCTCTGTGGTGCTCCGTGAGAGGGATCTTCGTGGTTTCCAGTCCGAGCGTGATCCCGATCGCGACGTACAGCCCGAAGGAGGGCCAGGGGAAGATCACCTCGCCCGGCCGCTCGACGAGCTGCAACAGGTTCATGAGCACCTCGCTGGAACCGTTGCCTACGAACACGTTCTTCACGGGATCCGCGCCGGGGTTCGCCACCGCGACCGCCTCGCGCAGAGATGAGGCACGGCGGTCAGGGTAGCGATTGGCGCGGGGCAGCGCCTCAACCAGCGCGGCTTCGGCTTCAGGGAGCGGGCTGAAAGAGAGCTCGTTCGAGGTCAGCTTGACGTAGCGGTCCACGCCGCGCTCCGCCGCCTCCTCCTGCGCTATCCGCGGTGGTTCATAAGGGGCTAACGGGTCCAGCTCGGATCTAAAGGTTACAGGCATCAGCTACCAGGCTTCAGGTCGTTCTTTACGGGCGGGTAAAGGGTAAGCCTCTTGCCCGCGGCTTGCAACAGAGTCCGGGAGCGGACCATCGTTGCCGCGGGCGAGGTTTCTGCAGCCCGATACCTGAAACCCGAAGCCTGGCTCTGATAGAATCGCAGGTCCTATGGAAGATGCGGCGTTGCAGGAGAGGGTACGGGAGCTCAGGGAGCGGGTCGACGAGGTCGATAAGGAGCTCGTGCGGGCCTTGAACGAGCGGGCGAGCATCGTGCAGGAGCTCATGGCGATCAAGTCCGAGGCCGGAGCCCCACTCTACGACCCCAGGCGCGAGGAGGAGATCCTAAGGAGGGTCGTGGAGATGAACGCGGGCCCGATCTACGACTCCTCCATGCGCGACATCTTCGAGCTCATCCTGCACCGCATCAGAGACCTGGAGATCCAACGCGGGGAGTTTCAAGGGTAGAGATGGACGTTTCAGAGGGCGTAAAGACCGCCAACGGCATGATCGCCCCCGGCGCTTTCCGGGTCGTCGCCGGCCCGTGCACGGTCGAGAGCTACGAGCAGTTTGAGGCCTCGGCCAAGGCCGTCAAGCAGGCGGGCTTCGAGTACGTCCGCGGCGGCGCCTTCAAGCCGCGCACCTCCCCCTACTCGTTCCAGGGCCTGGGCGAGGAGGGGTTGAAGATCCTCTCGGAGGTGAGCGGCTCTCTGGGACTCAAGGTCGTCACGGAGGTGATGGACCCCTACGACATAGAGCTCGTCATGGAACACGCCGAGATCCTGCAGGTGGGCGCCCGCAACATGGCCAACTTCTCGCTTTTGAGGCGCCTCGGGGCGGCGATAGCGGGCACGGACCACGGCGTCGTGCTCAAGAGGGGCCTCTCGGCGACGGTCGAGGAGTGGCTCCTGGCGGCCGAGTACGTCACCTCCTCGGGCGGGGACAACGTGGTCTTGTGCGAGCGGGGCATCCGCACCTTCGAGCCGTCTACGCGCTTCACGCTGGACCTCTCGGCTGTCATCGTCGCCAAGAGGTTGACGGACTTGCCGGTGATCGTGGACCCCTCCCACGCGGCGGGGCGGAGGGACTTGGTGGTGCCGCTCTCCAAGGCGGCGGTGGCGGCGGAGGCCGACGGGCTGATGGTCGAGAGCCACCACGCGCCGAGGGAGGCATTGTGCGACGGGGAGCAGGCTTTGGCGGTGGAGGCGCTGCTTGGGCTCAAGGACGCCCTCCGACCCTTCGCGAGCGCCATGGGCCGGGAGGTCATCTAGTCTCGGCGCGGGTGGTCTCCGGAGGAGGGGCGTGAGTCTTCTCGGCGGAAGGTTCGCGCTGGTACGCGAGATCGGCTCCGGGGGCATGTCCACCGTGTTTTTGGGCCGCGACGAGGTCCTTGACCGCCCCGTAGCCATCAAGCTCCTCAACGCGGATCTGGAAGATTCGGGGGTGAGCGCCCGTTTCCGCGGCGAGGGGCGCACTGCGGCTCGTCTCTCGCACCCTAACATCGTCCAGGTCTACGACGCGGGCGAAGACGAGCTGGAGGGACGCGAGGTCTCCTACATCGTCGTGGAGTACGTGCCCGGGGGCGACCTCAAGGACCTCATAGATAGGAGGGGACCGCTTCCAGGCATCATGCTCTCGCGGATAGGGGCCGACGTCACCGACGCGCTCGCTCACGCCCACGAGCGGGGCGTGATCCACCGCGACATAAAGCCGCAGAACGTGCTCATGAACGACTACGGTAGCCCGAAGCTCACCGACTTCGGCATCGCCCGCGCCCTGAACGCGAACCACTCCACGAGCACGGGCTCGTACCTGGGTACGGCGTTCTACTCCTCCCCCGAGCAGCTGCGGGGCGAAGGGGTGACGCCCAAGAGCGACATCTACTCTTTGGGTGCGACCCTCTACCATGCGGCGGTGGGGGAACCACCGTTCGCTGGGGATCCGCTGCAGGTCGCCACCCAGCAGCTTGCGAAGCCCCCGACCCCCCCGGGGGCGCGGGGGGCCGCCGTCGGCCAGCGTCTCGAGGATCTCATCCTCCGCTGTCTCGCAAAGGATCCCGCCGAGCGCCCTGATGCCATTACGCTGCACGAGAGGCTGCTCCAGATAAGCGCGGCAGCCGTTGGCGCGGAGGCCGCCGGGGTCTCGGGCGTGAGGCGAGCCACAGGCGCCGCGAGGGCCAGGGGCGCCGCGGGCGTCAAAGCCCTCAAGCGGAGCTTGAGCCGGCGAGGAACGCCGGAGTTGCCAGGACCGCCCGAGGGCACGATCAGCCTCCCGAGGCGAACCTTCCGGGCGGGTTCGCGGCAGAGGATGACGCTTGCCGCCTTTTTGTTCGCGCTGTTCTTGTTGGCGCTGGCCGCCGTGGGCTCGTGGACCCTGCTCGGCTCGGACGCCGGACAGGAGGGGCAAAGGCTCATCGAGCGGATCGTCGAGCCGCGACAGAACATACCGGAGGCTCCTGCCGCACCGTCGGCCGGGAACGCAGCCGCCCGGAACGACCCAGCCGGGGAGGAGGAGGCCAGCGAACCCGCCCCGCCCGCTGCCCAGGCCGAACAGGCGGTCTTCGACATGTACTATCAGATGTCCTTCGCCAGGGCCGAAGCCTCGTGGGCGTACCTCTCCCAGCGTCTCCAGAACGAGATCGGTTCCGTCGAGCAGTGGGCGGAGCAAGAGGATATCTACACGTTCACTTACATGAGATTCACTTCATACCCGACGGCCACGGTCTCGGGGAACACGGCGGAGGTCAGGTTCGCAGTCCGACTGGATCACACCTGGGGATCCGAGTCACTCTCGGGAACCTGGGTGTGCGTCGTCGAGGATGGAGAGTGGAAGCTCGACCGCCTGGAGAACGAGAGTGTCCAGCCCCTCTGAGAGAACAGAATATCGCCTAACATCCCTCCTTCTTAGTCCCGCGCTTCGCGGACGCCGCTACGACCTCATATAATCACCGGAGTGATCAGGTTCGCAGACAAGTTCGTCCTTGTGCGCGAGATCGGCTCCGGGGGCATGTCCACCGTGTTTTTGGGCCGCGACGAGGTCCTTGACCGCCCCGTAGCCATCAAGCTCCTCAAGCCCGGCTTCGGCAAGACGGACATCGGCGCCCGCTTCCGGCGGGAGGGACGCACCGCGGCCCGTCTCTCGCACCCCAACATCGTCCAGGTCTACGACGCCGGGGAGGGAGAGTTCGACGGGCGAGAGACCTCCTACATCGTCATGGAGTACGTGCCGGGGGGCGACCTCAAGGCCTTCATAGACGGGCGGGGTAGCCTCTCCGGTGGGGATCTCGCCTCGTTGAGCGGGGTCGCCGCGGGGCTCGCCCACGCCCACGAGCGGGGCGTGATCCACCGCGACATAAAGCCGCACAACATCCTCCTGGACGAGAACGGACGCCCGAAACTCGCCGACTTCGGCATCGCCCGTGCCCTCGACGCGACGTACGCCACCAGGACGGGATCTTACCTTGGCACCGCCCTCTACTCCTCCCCCGAGCAGCTGCGGGGCGAAGGGGTGACGCCCAAGAGCGACATCTACTCTTTGGGCGTCACCCTCTACCACGCGGCGACCGGCCAGGTGCCTTTCACCGGTACCCCGATAGAGGTTGCCAGCCAGCACGTCTCCAGGGAGCCGACCCCGCCCCGGCAACTCAACGACACGGTGAGCGAATCACTGGAGGCCCTGATCCTGGACTGCCTCAAGAAAGATCCCGCCCCCCGCCCGCCTGCCGACGAGGTTAGGCGCGGACTCCTGGAGGCGGGCCGTGGTGCCCACGCAACCCTGGCCTACGCCGAGCCGCCGGCGCCGAAACCCTCCGGGAGCGATCGTGGCCCCACGGTAGGAACCCAACCTGCCACCGCACAGACCTCACCCGGCAGAGCGGTCTACGGAGGGCGCCGAGACCGTTGGAGGGGAGCTTTGGCCGTCGTGGCGCTCGCAGCGGTCCTGGCCCTGGTCGGGGCTATAGTCGTACCCCTGATCCTCGGCGACCAGAGCGCGAGGGTTCCAGGACAGAATGCCCAGAACCCGGATGGTCAGGCTCAGGGAGGGGAGAGCCGGCAGCAAGAAGGGCCTTCAGACCAGCAACCCTCCCAGCAGGCGTCGCCGGAAGGAGCGGGACAGGGCGGTCTCACGGCAGAGGCCGCTGAGCAAACGGTTCAGGATTTCTACACATCCGCTGTTCGAGGGGACATCGGCAGGTCTTACAAGTTGTTGACCACTGAGTGGCGACAGCAACACTTCCCCACGCAGGCGGATCTGGAGGGAACGTTTGAACCTGTTCGAGACGTCACGTTCATCGAGGGACCTACGGCCGAGGTCTCCGGCAATGAGGCGACCGTCACGGGCATAACGAGGGCCGAGCTCACCACCCAGATCGAACAGAACGAAGGAACCTGGACGCTCGTAAACGAGAACGGGGAGTGGCGGATACGCGAGTGGACCGTTAACCCCCTCAGCACCCAGCCCACGTAAACACGGTGGGCGCGAGCCACGGAAGGAACTCGCCCTGAAGATTGCATTCACAGCGTTAGTGGCGGCGATCATCGGCGGGCTCGTCACCGCGCTCGTTATCTTCGTCGGGATGTCGGGCTTCGAGGGCGGGTCCGGGGATGTGACGATCAGGGAGGCGCCGCCGCCGGCTGAGGGGGCGGTGGGGGACGGAGCCGGTCCGCCGGTGCGCGAGGTGTACACGAAGAGCGGCCCCGGCGTGGTGAGCGTGGACGTGGCCTCCTCGGAGCTCGGGCCGAGCGGAGGATCCGGGTTCGTGCTGGACGAGCAGGGGCACATCGTCACCAACCAGCACGTCGTGGAGGGGGCCGAGGAGGTTTCGGTCAGGTTCGCCAGCGGCGTTCGGGAGAGGGCGGAGATCGTCGGCGAGGACCCTTCGACCGACGTGGCGGTCGTAAAGGTGGACGCCTCGGAGGGGAT
>JALYGY010000038.1 GCA_030776865.1 Actinomycetota bacterium
GCGAGCGTCGCCGCGCCGAGCGCGCCTCCCCACAGCGGCCACAGCAGCTCGGGAGCGAGCGCCGCCCAGTTCTCCGCGCTCAATACTCCCTCGCCGAGGATCGCACCGAGCCTGCCGGTGAGCGTCAAGCGCACGAACATCAGTCCAGCCGCGGTCACCAGAACGGCTACCAGCGAAGCAGGGACGACAGCGAAAGGGATGTGAACTCGTTTCCCGCCCAGGAACGGGATCCAGCGCGGGAAGACCTCGCCCCAGCGCTGAACCAGCCCAAGCGTGAGGATCGCGCCGCCGACCGCTAGCGTCGCCAGCGCAGCCCCGGCCCACCACAGGCCGACCCCCTGACCTTCGCGCAAGAACTCCTCGGAAATGCCAAGCGGGAGACCCAGAGCCCACGCCCAGCGCGTAACGGCGTACAGGACGGGAATGATCACCGCGACATAGGTAGCCCATCTCCCCCACCTTGCCGCCACGTCAGGCCTCGTCCAACCGGCACCAGCGCCGTCCCGGCCGCACCACTCGCACGCACCCCTGCTCCGTCGCCCGTAAGCTGCGGCCGTCGCGGTCCACAGAAAAGCCCGCCGCCTATGCAGATAAACTGGTTCACCACAGGCCAGGGAAAGACGTCGAGGATGCTCACGCCAGGTGGCCAGCCGATGGGGCGCCGATCAGAACAATGGGCGTGTAGGCTACCGTCACCAGCACGCGATAGTCGGGGATCACTAGGGTTAGCGTCGCCGCAGCGACCCAGGCGAAGCCGAGCAGAGCCGCGCGAAGGAGTCCGCGTTGCCGCCGCGTTCGGGCCATCGCCACCGCCGCTACCGCGCCTGCCAGCCCCAGCGCGGCGATCACCGGCGCGCCGAAGCCGGCGCGCACGCCTCCGAGGATCGAGAGTGCGGCGCCGGGATCGTTCTTACCGAAGGGGAAGCCCGGGCCACCCAGGGTCCAGTAAAGGCCGAGCAGGCCGTACGCCAGCGACCAGGCGGCAGCTGCATAACCGATCCAGCCCGGCCACCGTCGCCACCAGCGAGGCGTCGCTCTACCTGACTCGCGCGACGCCTCCACCATCTTGGCTCCTTGCTATATGCTCCGTATAGGTGCTGTCTTTATCCACCCGTAGGACGCTGCTCTATCAAGCGGGTGTAAGCGCGACCTCTGTCGGCATATTACCAGCAGCTTATTGAGACGTCTCCTCTCTCACACCTTAGCCTCTTTGTGCTTAACCACCAGATGAGCGATCCACCCATACAGCGCTCGAAGCTAGGCCTACCCGCGTACGAGGTACTGCTTGTCGATGGACGCAACAAGAGAGTAAGTGGTGTCGACCATGTTGCCCACGTAGAGCCCCCCCGCCTGCGTCAAGAGCTGATAGGCATCCAACCGCGAGAACCCGTGCTCGTCTTCGAGCCAGCCGATGAGCTCTGTGTAGGCTATACGAGCCGCATCCTCCATGGGCCGCGCGCTACCGACAATCATTAGCCTATCTTCGGATTCGATGCGGGGCCACTCTATACCCCCGCTCTTGATAATCTCAAACGAGACTGTCACCCTGCTCGTTATCTCCAACGCTACGCCGCAAAGCTCACCCTGGCCCTGCCGCGCGTGGCAGTCTCCAGTGTAGAAAAGTGCCCCCTCGTTCCACACGGGTAGGTAGACTTTGTTCCCCGGCCGCACGTCAGGCACGTCCATGTTGCCCCCGAAAGGACCAGGCGAGAGAGCCGAGATAGCCTCCAGGTCGGGCGCTACCGCGATCGTGCCAACGAAGGGTTCCCACGGTAGCCGGACCCCGATCTCATCATTCAGCAAGTATCGGCCTCCGTCATCTTCGTGAAGGTTCCACACGTAGACCTTCTCGGGGAGCGCCTCCTGCAGGGTGCGCGTGAGGGTAGTGGAGGTCAAGCCGCCGAAGTACGGGACGTAGCAACTCACGGCGTAGTCCCGGTTCGGCTCGATGTTCTCCATCTGCACAGCCAAGGTGTCTCCTGGCTCCGCCCCCTCCACGTATATGGGACCGGTCTGAGGGTTGAGGAACTTGGCGGTAGCGAGCGCCTGGCTGGGCAGGTCCCCGGCGGTTTTGATCCGGCTCTCGAAGGCGTCCTCGGTATGAATGACAACCCTTTGCCCAGGCTTGACGCGAGCCACTGGCTCTCGGTAGGGATTGAAGACGTAACTGTAATCCTCAGGAACTACCTCCACTAAATCGCCCGTCGACGTCTCCACCGTGGCCTCCTTTGCTGCTTGTTCGAACCCGGACTAGAGATTACTCGATCATGTCGCCGACCCTATGGTACCCTGCCCGGCGAACTCTAGCCGGCGTACCCTGATGGGTAA